>DAOVTJ010000195.1 GCA_030633165.1 Thiomargarita sp.
GGCTCTGTCAATCTGGAATGAAGTGGGTCGAAAAAGGAGCAGGTATTGTTTTGAGTTTACGCTCTCTTATACTATCAAAAGGACGATGGAAACAGTTTTGGGAGAAAATAAATCAGTATGGTTTACCTATTACAACTTAATGGCACATGAAATAAAGGTCACACCCTTTGGCTTGTCAAAAGTCTCTGATAAAGTGATACATACTGCGTAGCACTGTTTTGCCAACTGAAATCACGGTTCATACCATTATTTTGTAATGTTTGCCAAAAACTTTTATCTTCAAATTTTTTTAAAGCGTCTTGTACAGATGCAAGTAATTCTTTTGAATTCTCGTTTTCAAATGTAAATCCTGTCGCATTGTTCAAACTAACATCAACTACCGTATCTGCTAAGCCACCAGTACGCCGTACTATAGGTATAGTACCATAACGCATGCTATACATTTGATTTAATCCACAGGGTTCAAATTTAGAAGGCATCAAAAAGATATTAGCACCTGCTTCAATTTGATGTGCCAATTTTTCATTGTACCCAATGTTGATGCTAAGATGTTTAGGATGTTGTAGAGCTAAATCTTTTAAATTCTTTTCAAATTCTTTATTTCCACTGCCAAGAATCACCAATTGTGCACCGCTTTTTATTATTTTTGGAATAATAGGCAATAAGAAATCTAGACCTTTTTGCTCAGTCAAACGTGTAATCATCCCAATAAGTGGAGACTTTGACGGTGAAAGTTTGCACTTTTTACGTAAATTTTTTGTATTACGCTTTTTAAGCAATAATGTTTTAGTATTATAATGATGACTTAAATGGGGATCTGTTTTAGGATCCCAAGCCTTTGTATCAATTCCATTTATTATCCCTGTTAATGTCTTTTTACGTGTCTGGAGTAATCCACCTAAGCCACACCCATACTTTAATGTTTGAATTTCTGTCGCATAAGTTGGGCTAACTGTTGTTATCCAATCTGCATAATATAAGCCTGCTTTGAGAAATGACATTTTCCCATGATATTCTAATCCAAACATACTGAAACTTTCATCTGGCAAGCCTAATTTTTCTACCATTTCTGATCCAAAAAGACCTTGATAAGCCATATTATGTATGCTCATCACCGTCCGCACACTGGGATTAGGCGTATATTTTAAAAATGCAGGAACCAAGCCGCTTTGCCAATCATTGCAATGGATAATTTGTGGTTTAAATAATAAGTGATGTTGACCAAATAATGCGGCAACTTTAGAAAGTACACCAAAACGTAAGGCATTATCAGACCAATCTTGTCCCTTATTATCTTGATAAGATCCACCGTCACTCTCGTATGAACTCAGACCTTCGATCACATAAACAGGGCATATTCCGCCAGGCATTGTACCTGCTAATATACGGATAGGATGTTCTAAAGGAGATATTCTTATTTCCTCATAAACTTCAATCAATGAGAGTTGTTCAAGTACGCTTTTATAGCCAGGTAACAATAAACGAATATCAATACCTTGTTGTCGCAACGCATTAGGTAATGCATAACTCACATCACCTAAACCACCTGTTTTTACCAATGGATAGGCTTCTGAAGTCACGAATAATACACGGACACTCATATTATTTTCTCCCTTTTTCTTTATGATAACTTAAACCTGTGCCTGCTGGAATTAGGCGACCTATAATGACATTTTCTTTGAGTCCCTGTAAATTATCTTTTTTAGTATTGATAGCACTGGAAAGGAGTACCCGTGTCGTATCCATAAATGATGCTGCTGAAATAAATGACTCAGTGGCAAGTGAAGCTTTTGTAATGCCCAATAATTTGGGTTCCCAAAGGGCAGGTTTTTTTGCACTTGTATTAGAAATCCGTTCATTTTCCTCTAATAATTTCAGACGTGTCATTATTTCATAACGACAAAACTGTGTATCACCCTGATCTACAATGGTAACAGTACGCAACATCTGCCGTATTATCACTTCAAAATGTTTATCATTAATTGACACACCATGACTAATATAAATATCCTGCATTTCATTGACAAGGTATTTGACAACTTCATTAATCCCTTTCAAATGCAAAATATCATGAGGATTTGACTGACCCTCTACAATAACATCACCCAATTCTAGCACTTGTCCCTCAAACCCATTGATCTTTCTCCACTTTGGAATAGAAACTAATTCGCAATCTCCATTTTTGTCGGTGATAAAGATATTATGTTTAGTTTTACTCTCTTTTCCAAAACTGAACCAGCCAGCACAAAAGGCTAAAATGGCGGGTTCTTTGGGGATACGAGCTTCAAATAGATCAATAATACGAGATAAACCATTACTCATATCACTATTTGTCTTATTCGGTATTCTAGCAATGACATCTCCGATATTTACCTTATCCCCATCCTCAACGTTAATAGTGGTATTAGGGGGTAAATGATAATAGCTTGCTTGTTCTAGGGACGTGTTAGATTTATTAACAATCTTTATCCTGGGCTTCCAATCAGTTGTATAGGCAGGCCATAATTTTGGTTCTTTTACCACAAGGCTATTTAACCCTGTTTTATTATCAATATCACGTTCAAGAATAACCCCTTCAAAAGCCTCAATAAAACGAATTTCTCCCGTAAATTCTGTAATAATAGGCTGTGTATGCGAATCCCAATGAGCGATTTTCTGTCCTATATCAACATGCTCTCCATCTTTGATTGTAAGTACCGCACCATAAGGCACAAGATGATGTTCGCATTGTTCTCCCTTTGAGTTAAGAACACTAAGTTCACCAAAATGAGAGATAGTAATAAATGTTTTACCTTTCGGTGCCACCTTAATATTTTGAAACTGAATAACACCTTTGTTATTAATTTTAATAGAATTTATAGCCGTAGAATAAGAGGTATTCCCTTCTGGACGTAAGGTTAATTGCGTACCAGATTCACCAATAGAATGAGCTGCAATAACACCGATCGCTTCACCAATATTTACTAATTTACCATACGCTAAATCGCGCCCATAACACAAGGCACAAATCCCTTTCTGAGATTCACAAGTAATTGCAGAACGGACTTTAACTTGCATTATTCCTTTAAGATGTTTAATATTTTCTTCATCAAGCAAAGTCCCAACTTTGAGAAGATTAATATCTTCTGCTAATACACGTCCAAGTACTCGTTCACTTAAAATATATAACCCTTCATTTGTGCCACAATCTTGTTCCACAATGATCAGATCTTGAGCAACATCAACTAATCGTCGTGTTAAATATCCCGCATTAGCGGTTTTTAGAGAGTTATCTGATAATTTTTTCCGAGTGCCATGAGTTGAAATGAAATATTGATGCATATCTAAACCTTCACGAAAATTCGCCGTGATAGGTGTGTCAAGAATCATACCATCAGGTTTAATCATCAAACCACACATACCTGCCAGTTGATGCATCTGACTTAAACTCAACACTCCAGCGTTTTTCATCATTAGTAAAGAATTTTCAGCTTGTTTTTTATTTTGCTGAGAAATGGGATACTGGCTTTGATTTGAAATAGCCTTAATTATTTTCTCATTACTATGTTTCCAAATATCAACAATTTTATTGTAACGTTCTCCTTTATTCATTAAAGCTTTAAAATATTGCGCTTGAATTGTTTCAATTGCCATTTTTGCTTTATTAATAATAGTTTGCTTTTGTTTTGGTATAACGATATCTTCAAGAGCGAAACTAATGCCTGCCTGGGTAGCATAAGTAAATCCAAAAGCCATTAATTTATTAGCAAAGCTCAATGTGTCAATCCGTCCAAAATGGAGAAGACTAAATTCAATGATTTCAGAAAGTATTGTCTTTGTTAAACAACGATTTATTAATTCAAATGGAAAGTTATTTGGTAAAATTTGTGACAGTAATGCTCGTCCACACGTTGTTTTTACACGTTGGGTATTAAGGCGAAATTCAATTATTGTGCCTATTTCAACGATGTGATTATCATAAGCACGTTGTATTTCATTAATATCTACAAATATCATCCCTTCACCGCGCGAGCCGACATGTTCTTTCGTCATCCAATATAAACCTAAAACCATTTCGGCAGTGGGCTTAATCAAAGCATTACCATTAGCAGGTGAACGAATATTATGGGTAGACATCATCAAAACACGTGCTTCAAGCTGTGCTTCTATTGATAAAGGAATATGCACCGCCATTTGTTCACCGTCAAAATGAGCATTAAAGGCTTGACACACTAAAGGATGTAATTGGATTGCTTTACCCTCAATTAAAACAGGTTCAAAAGCTTGAATCCCTAAACGATATAAAGTCGGTGTCCGATTGAGCAGCACAGGATAATGTAAAACCACCTCTTCAAGAATTTCCCAAATTACTGGTATTTTTTGTTCAATCAACTTTTTTGCAGCATTAATGGATACTGCTAATCCGCGTTTTTGCAAAGGCTCAAATAGAAAAGGCTTAAAAAGTTCTAAAGCCATTTCTTTGGGTAAACCACATTGATGCAATTTCAAAGTAGGACCCACTATAATCACAGAACGCCCTGAATAATCTACTCGTTTACCCAGTAGATTTTGGCGAAAACGACCTTGTTTTCCTTTGATCATGTCAGAAAGTGATTGAAGTTGTAACTTATTTGTACCAGTAAAAACTTTATGTCGTCGACCATTATCAAGTAAAGCATCTACTGATTCTTGCAACATACGTAATTCATTATGAATAATGACTTCTGGTGCTTTCAACTCCAAAAAGCGTTTAGTCCTATTATTACGATTAAAAACACGACGATATAAATCATTTAAATCAAAAGTCAAAAAACGTGCGCCTTCAA
>DAOVTJ010000176.1 GCA_030633165.1 Thiomargarita sp.
GGCTCTGTCAATCTGGAATGAAGTGGGTCGAAAAAGGAGCAGGTATTGTTTTGAGTTTACGCTCTCTTATACTATCAAAAGGACGATGGAAACAGTTTTGGGAGAAAATAAATCAGTATGGTTTACCTATTACAACTTAATAGCACATGAAATAAAGGTCACGC
Source organism: Thiomargarita sp. (assembly GCA_030633165.1). Classification (GTDB taxonomy): domain Bacteria; phylum Pseudomonadota; class Gammaproteobacteria; order Beggiatoales; family Beggiatoaceae; genus DAOVZS01. The sequence continues at coordinate 165 of DAOVTJ010000176.1, forward strand.
CCTTCAGTAACCACAAGATTTTTTGATGTTATCAAAGGAGGGAGAAAGCCAAAACAGTAACATTCGGGGATAAAGTTTTTTTTCAAAACACTTTATTCCCGAATAGGCTAAAATCTTAACCTGATAAATGTGGCACTGCTAATTTATATATTTCCGTCAAAGATTCCATATTAAATTGCGCTGTCGCTTCTGTTGCAGTAAGCATTTCTAATGTTTTTTGATTAGCCTGTTGAAGATCCAGAAAAAGTTGTATGTTTTCAAATGCAGCGGCACATTGGAGAGCCATGATGTGAATCATGGATTGTTCATCTTTCTGTAAGTATTGAGCATCTTTTAGATAAATAAACCCTATCGCTTGTTCTTGTTCTTTAAGAGGTATTAAAAGATCAGTGGAAGGTACTTTATCATTAGATGTTTGTTCTAAGAGATGATATAAACATGTTTTGACTATCGTCTCTATATCATCAGAGTCAACAAAATTACCAGCGCTCGCTTGAATACTTATAGTTTTATCTTTAAAAGTGACGATAATCCCACTTTGAATAGGGTGGCGTATGCTTTGTTCACCTAAATTACATAGGCTAATGATTTGAGTAAGTACCTTTTGAAAAAATTGTTTAAGAGATTGAAGATGATACAATTCTGGTACAACATCAATAATTTTTTTCAAGGCTTTTCTGTTCTTATCAAGAGTAGTCAAATCGTTAAAAGATTTTAACGCGACACGCATCGTTGTATAAAGTTTTTGAGCGGTCAATTCTGTTTTTTCTTTATAATCATCAATATCATAGCGTTCGATAACCTCTTTCTCAGGTGCCATTCCTGGTTGACCCGTACGAATGATAAGTCGGATTAGAACTTTTTGAATATCATTACGGATAAAATCAATTAGCCGTAATCCAGCATCATCTGTCTCCATAACCACATCAATAAAAGCCACTGCTATATCAGATTCCTCAGATAAAATTTTTCGCGCTTCAAGACCTGACATCGCTTTTAATATATGTAATTTTTTGCCTGCAAATTCAAAATTTTTAAGCGCGAGACGAGTCATCGTGTGGATATCTATTTCATCATCAACGACTAGTATTTTCCAAGGTGATAATTTTGAATCATCTTCAATGGTCTTCTTACTACTATCTTTATTATTTCTAATAATTCTCATATTTTTTCTCTTAATTAGGATGGCAAAGCATTTTTCACAGAAAACACAATCTTAAATAAAACACCTTGATCCACATTACTTTCACAAGTTATCGTGCCATCAAATTGGGATTTCACAATATTATAACAAACATATAAGCCTAATCCACTTCCACCATCACCGCGTTTGGTGGTAAAAAATGGTTCAAATATCTTGCTCAAATTTGACGGTGTAATACCTTTACCTGTATCAGAATACTCTAAATGTAAATCATCTCCTTTTAAATCAACCCTGATTTTAATATGACCTGATCTTTTTCCATTATCAAATCCATGTTTTAAACTATTCATCAGAAAATTCGTAATCAATTGTTCTAATGAACCAGGAACACTGTAAATCGTGATATCATCTGAACACTCAACTTTAATATCAATAGAAGTTTGTTTAAATTGGTTATTTAGAGTATTAATCACATCCAATAAGAGAGGTTTTACACTGAAAAAACTCATTTCATCAGACGTTTGATCAACTGCTGTACGTTTAAAACTGCTAACCAAAGTAGAAGCCCGTTTTAAATTGGAAAGTGTCAGATTTGCGGCTTCCTCAATAGTTTCCAATACAGATATCAAATCTTCTTCTTTCACTTCATCTAGTGTCAATAAATGATTAATGATCTTACTGTTCTCTTGTAATGTTGAAGCAGAACCTACAGCAACCCCAATAGGGGTATTAATCTCATGTGCAAAACCAGCCACAAGTCGTCCTAATGACGCCATATTTTCATTTTGCACAAGTACTTCACGAGTTTTCGTTAATTCTGCGATCTTGCTATTTAATTCAGCGGTTCTTGTAGATACTGTAGCATCTAAATGTGCCATAGTTTGAGCATTATCCAGCGAAATCGCAATTTGTGTCGATAGCATTTTTAAAATATCTATACGATCGTATGTAAAGGCGTTCGTTGTGAGCTCATTTTCTAAATAAAATAACCCAATTAATTTATTTTTATAAATAATTGGAAAACATAAAATTGATTGAGCATCATGTTTCAAAATATAAGGATCATTAGCAAATAATTCATTCTGACTCGCATCATTCATAACTAGAGGCTGTTGTTTTCTCGCCGTGTAAGACACAATAGCTTGACATAAATTAGGCGTATCGTCATCACTTTCTACAGATTCTAAAGGAACAGAATTTAACACCTGCACTTGTTCAACCGTGCCATAAGCTTCAATAAATAAATCCGCTCCATCACCACGTTTCTCAGGCGTATTTTTTAAAATCAACCAACCTTTTTGAGCACCAACATTTTCTATGACAATATGCATGAATTTTTTGATCAATTGCTCAGGCACAATTTCACAAGAAATCGCTTGTGAAGCCTTCATTACTGTTGATAAATCCAAAGCATTTTCTGTCGTGAACGTCATCATTGATGATTGAGTATGAGGTGTTCTGAAATCTACTTCTCTTGTTGTTATCGTTTTTGCGATTAAGTCTGGATATATTTCTTCTAAATGTTGAACTTTACGTCGCGCTTCCCAAAGTTGATAATCATAATGCGCTTTAGTCATATAAAGTCTGGCAATTTCTTTTTTGCCTCTTGCTAACCAAAACTTGGCGGTAAGTTCATTGGCTATCCCTCTATTTTGAATAAAATCATTTTCACAGGCTGCATTGATGGCTTGATCATATAAATCCATTGCTTCCAATTCATTACCAGAAATACGCGCAATTTCTGCTTCAACCAAAAGATATTTATGCAAAAAATTCTCTGGACAATTATCAGCCCAAATTCTCATTTGTTTTTGATTTTTTGCTAATTGTTTCAATTGTTGTGATTTTTCTTCTTCAGAAAAGAGTGCAGCAATACAAAGTGAATAGAAAAAATTGTGTTCAGCAACTGAAACTGTGCCAACAACAAAATCAAGATCTTTCTCCGCTAATAAGCTATACTGAAGAGAATCTTTATATTCCCCATACAAGTACAGTATTTGAGCTTTGAGAATATAATAGCGACAAATTGAAAAAAAACTGCTATTATTGACACATTTTTGTAAATACTCACTTTCACTAAAATCATCTGTATCAAAGGAAAGTTTATGGGCGGTTCTGCCTGTTAAATTTAATAGCGCAATTTGTCCACCCTGCAATCCATCACTAGCATATTGATTACCAGTTTTTTGACTGAATGTTAAAGTTTCACTTGATTCAGCCAATATTTCTTCTAATCCCTCTCCTTGAAAAACAGAATTAAAAAACTTTCGGATATTAATATATCCTGCAAATGGTATTTGTCCAGATGTTAGGGCAGCTTGATAAGCTTCATCATTAAGGGCACGTGTTCGATTTATATGTTTCACCCACGAACTGACAAAGTTGCTAAAATAATAAAAAGCTTTGCTTTTTTGAGATAAATTATTAAACTTTTCGGTCAATTGCAATGCCATGCGCCCAAACTCATAGCCAGATTGATATTCTCCATAAAGGGCACCAAGTATAAGCCCATAACAGGAATAGCTGGGTGACGATTCTGCCACATGACCATGTTTTAAAGATAAATTAACAGATTTTAAGACAATAAGATAAAATAAATCTTTATTAACAATATAGGCTAATGGTTGTATATTGGATAACAACTGCATAGCTAACTTGTTTTCTGGCAAAGTCATTTCTGAATTATTAACCAATGAGTGGATTTTTTGCTGACCTAGATTTTCTTTTGCTTGAGAGAATTCTGTATCTACTGCTTTTTGGATATTCTCAGGCCATTCTAGACCTAATAATGTTAAGGCTTTTTTACCAATATCAATCGCTTTTGAATATTTTGCCTTTAATGTATTTTGTACGATTAATAAGTTATATAATTCGCCCTTTTCCAAAGCTGTTTTTGCATGCGCCAATGTTTGCTTAATTAATTCTTCAGATTCTAAAAAATTTCCGTTTAAATATTCAACTGTAGCCAACATTTCGTATACTTCAAAAGTCAAGTCATAATATTCTGTCCATATTTTATTTTGAAAATGACTCTGTTTTAAAATCTCTAGGGCTACCATCAAATATTCTTTAGCCGCTGCATAAGCCGTGGCATTTGTAGATTTTGTTCCAGCTTCTAAGTTCAATTTGACTAGTTGTATTTGCTTATCTGTATCAAAAATGAGGCAACGACCAATATTGATATGTTCAACAACTTTAAAAAGTTTTTCTTGAAATGTTTCACTGTTGCTTGATAATTGTTTAAGTAAACGATTTCCAATTTTTAAATGTACTGCTTGTTTTCGATCATCATGAATTAGGCTGTAAGCCGCTTGCTGCATACGATCATGCAAAAATTTTACTGTAAATTTACTCTCAATAAAAAAGTGTGTTATGCCTGTTTCACTTGGAATAGTGTTTTCATCTGAAGTGACTATAATTAAGTTTTCCTGAATCGCAGGCAATAGATTTTCGTATGTTTCTACCACAGATTTATCATAAATAATAGATAATGTGTATAAATCAACGCTTGTACCCACACACGCCGCAAGCTGTAACACTTTTTGAGTTTTTTCAGGAAGTTTTTTAAATTTGCCAATCATTAAATCGACAACATTATCTGTAAGATTAAGAGCTTTAATCTGAGTCTTATTCCATTGCCAACACCCTTTTTGAATATCAAAAGAAAGCAAATGTTCTTGATACAAAAGGTTTAAAAATTGATGGACAAAGAGAGGATTACCTTGCGTTTTTGCCATCACCAATTCTGCCAATTCCATGCTTTTATTATGGGATGAATGCAACGTATCTACAATCAATTGGCTCACATGTTCAAGAGTTAGCGGACTCAGGGTGATTTGGTTGATGACAGTGCCATTGTCTCGTAAATCATTAAAGCTTAAAATTAAAGGATGAGTTTGGCTAACTTCATTCTCGCCATAAGCGCCCATTATGAATAAATAACGTGTATATTCATCTTTCATCATGAATTCAATTAATTTAAGTGACGCTAAATCTGCCCACTGTAAATCATCCAAAAAAATGACTAAGGGATGGTTGGGTCGACAAAATACCCAGATAAATCTTTGAAAAACTAACTTAAAACGATTTTCTGATTCAAGAGCAGATAAGACTTGCACTTCGGGTTGCTTACCTACAATCAGTTCCAATTCTGGAATCACTTCAATAATAACATTCCCATTGGGTCCAAAGGCTGTTAATAATCTTTTTCGCCAATAGTTAAGTTGTGTTTCACTTTCTGTCAACAGTTGTTGTACTAAATCACCAAATGCACTAACAATACCACTATATGGAATATTACGTTGAAATTGTTCAAATTTTCCAGAAATGAGATA
>DAOVTJ010000215.1 GCA_030633165.1 Thiomargarita sp.
ACTTTTATAAATAAATTTATCACCATGACGCTCTATAAAACGAATCATCACCGCACTATCTAATTGTTTACCATCATAATAACCAAATACGCCAGTAAAAAAACCGCGCTTATACCCTTCAACTGTGTTAATAATTTCAACAGTTTTTCTTTTCGGTGTACCTGATATAGAACCAGCTGGTAACAATGAGAGTAATATATCACCAATTTTGTCATGCCATGTTTCTTCTAATACACCCACAATTTCTGAGCTAACTTGCAAAAGTTCTTTATTACCCGCTTTTATCTTATCTATATATCGAAATTTATTGACACTTACTTTTTTGGCGACGATTGAAAGATCATTTCTAAGTAAATCTACAACCATTGTATGCTCTGCTTTTTCCTTTTCATCAGCTAAAATCTGTTGTTGGGCATTTTTGAAACTTGCATCAATAGTCCCTTTCATGGGATAGGTTTTAATCAGATTATTTTCAATTTTTATAAATCGTTCAGGTGAAAAGGTAACAAATTTATTTTTAAAGTAAAGTCTAAAGGGAGCCTGACTGGCATGAAAGATATTTAATAATGAGGTGTTGATTTCTATTTCAGTAGGGAAGGTTAAATTAAGTAAATAGGTATTACCTTCAATCATTTCTGTGATGATTTTATTAAAAGATGCTGTATATTGATCAAAATTGATGGGTTTTTTGTTTAAATAAGCAGGTTTAATAAACTGTTTATTCGAAGTAACGTTAGATAATCCATCAAGTGAAAAGAAAATTTGATGATCAAGCTTATCAAGTTGTGACACATAAAAATTTTTGACATCAAAATCAATGATAAATAAAAATGGAATTCTTTTTTGCCCTAATTGGTTTAATTGGTTTCTCATCATATTATGATACAACATCAAATACTACACTGAAATTTAAAAAATAGTGTAAAATAAAAAAATATTAATTATATGAGGAGAAAAGATAATGGGGATGGATGATCGCGACGGAGTCATCTGGTTTGATGGTGAAATGCTACCTTGGCGTGAAGCGAAAGTACATGTTTTAACACACACCTTGCATTATGGCATGGGTGTATTTGAAGGTATTCGCGCCTATAAAGCAGAGCAAGGTACCGCGATTTTTCGTTTACAAGAGCATACTCGACGCTTATTTGACTCCGCACATATTTTGGGCATGCCTATGCCTTATGATAAGGAAACAATTAATGAGGCTTGTCGTGCTGCAGTACGCGAGAATAATTTAGAAACTGCCTATATTCGCCCTATGTGCTTTTATGGTTCAGAGGGTATGGGATTACGTGCTGATAATTTGCGTGTTCATGTCACCGTTGCCGCGTGGAATTGGGGTGCTTATTTAGGGGCTGAAGGGATCGAAAAAGGGATTCGTATACGCACATCCTCTTATACTCGTCATCATGTTAATATTACCATGTGTAAGGCTAAAGCTAATGGTAATTACATGAATTCTATGTTGGCTTTACAAGAAGCTTTAACTTGTGGTTATGATGAAGCCTTATTATTAGATACTGAAGGCTATGTTGCAGAAGGCAGCGGTGAAAATATTTTTATTATACGTGATGGTATTTTATATACACCAGACTTGACTTCCGCTTTAGCAGGCATTACCCGTGCCACTATTTTTACACTTGCTAAGGAAATAGGATTAGAAGTACGTGAAAAGCGTATTACTCGTGATGAAGTTTATATTGCTGATGAAGCCTTTTTTACAGGATCAGCGGCAGAGGTGACACCGATTCGTGAATTAGATAATCGTATTATTGGCAACGGCACACGTGGTCCTATCACAACACGTTTACAAAGCTTATATTTTGATGTTGTACATGGTCGTTTGAAGACACACAAGGACTGGTTGACATTTCTTCAATAATATTTTTTTAATCAATGATTTGAGAGAATAATAAACATGAGTAAAATAGGTACAGCAAACCCAAATGACAAAAAACAGTATGATATCACCACAACTGATTTACCCCTTCATTGTCCAATGCCAAACATGAGCTTATGGAATTCACATCCCCGCGTTTTTTTATCCATTAAAGAGCTTGGCAAAATTAAGTGCCCCTATTGTGGGACAAACTATATCTTAAACACAAGTACGAAGACCTAATTCACAGTGTTGAATTCAAAAATTTTGGTGATTGGACCATCATGGGTGGGAGATATGGTGATGGCGCAAAGTTTATTTAAAGTGCTTAAACATGAACAGCCTAAAGTGATTATTGATGTTTTAGCGCCCACCTGGTGCGAAGGATTACTCCAACGGATGCCTGAAGTACGCCACTTTATCTCTCATAGCATTAAGCATGGTCAATTTGGATGGCAAGAACGTCGACGTATTGGTCATGCTTTACGTATTGAATCTTATCAACAAGCCATTGTACTTCCTAATTCATGGAAATCAGCACTCATCCCATTTTGGGCAAATATTCCTCACCGCACAGGTTATAAAGGTGAAATGCGTTATGGCTTACTCAATGATGTTCGTCAATTGAAGCAAACAAAAACTGTTAATCAATTTGTTGCACTGGGCTCAAATGAGCAATTTATACCCAAACCCCGTTTATCAGCAGAACAGGTTGAACCGATTTTACAAGCTTTAAATATAGAGTATCCACGTGTACCTATTTTAGCTTTATGTCCTGGAGCAGAATATGGTCCAGCAAAATGTTGGCCTGTAGAATATTATGTGACTTGTGCTAAAGAGAAAATACGTGAAGGATGGCAAGTATGGATATTCGGTTCTGAGAAAGATGCACCGATAGGGGAGAAAATTCAAGCCGCTTCAGGATGTCTTAATTTGTGTGGTAAAACTTCTTTACCAGAAGCAGTGGATTTATTATCCCTAAGCGCAGCAGTTATCACAAATGATTCTGGGCTTATGCATGTTGCTGCAGCCTTAGAAAAACCTTTAATTGCCTTATATGGCTCATCCAATCCTGGCATGACTCCACCATTGAGTAATGTTGCCCACATACTGTCTTTGGGGTTGGATTGTAGTCCCTGTTATCAACGTCATTGTCCTAAAAAACATCTAAAATGTTTACAGGATATCAAACCTGAAATGGTAATCAAAGCCTTAAAATCGTTTGAAATCAGCGGGTTCATTAATGTATCAGAATCTATTTGATTGCAAAATATAAAATTCCCCCTTGATTTATCTCATAATGAAAAAGTTCAATTTTATTTGTTTATTAATTTTAATTGTTTGGCTGCCTATGCCTTTAGGGAGTGCCCGTGTTTGGTCATGGACAGTGATGGAAATTGCCATATTTACTTTAGCATTACTTTGGTTATGGCAATATATACGCGGTCAAGAGACACTCACTCCCGTTTTTTATAAAGCAACCCCTATACTCATTTTATGGGTGATATGGTTAATATATCTTGCTTTCCAATTAATGCCATTACCTTATTCATGGTTACAATGGCTTTCTCCGCAAGCTGCTCAAGTCCATGCTTTTAGCACGCCAACTTTTAGCACTTTATCTGTAGATTGGCACAGTACCGCTGTCGGTTTGCTTAAAAGTTTGAGTTATGTTGTGCTCTTTACCTTAACCTTATTACTTGTCAATACAGCTGATCGTTTACGTTGGGTTGCTTATGCCTTAGTATTCAGTGGTCTATTTCAAGCTGTTTATGGCACGCTTATGACCTTATCTGGCGTGGAATATGTTTTTTTTCAGGAAAAAGAGTTTTACAGAGGGCTAGCAACAGGGACTTTTATCAATCGCAATCATCTAGCAGGTTATTTGGTGATGTGTTTATCGGTGGGGATTGGGTTGCTGATTTCCCAGTTGGGTCAGGGCACACCGGCTCACACTTGGCGACAACGCATTGTCGGGCTGTTTACTTGGATATTAAGTCCCAAAATGCGTTTGAGATTATATCTGGTATTGATGGTGATTGGCTTGGTAATGACACATTCTCGCATGGGTAATGTCGCTTTTTTTGCAAGCATGACAATTGCGGGGGTGTTAGCCCTAATCCTTTCTAAGCATGCTAATCGTGCCACAGTTATCTTGCTAGTCAGTTTGATTGTTATTGATATTTTTATTGTAGGGTCTTGGTTTGGATTAGATAAGGTGCAGCAGCGGCTTGAACAAACTAGTTTTTCTACGGAAACACGTGATGAAGTTGATATCGATAGTTTGCCTTACTGGCAGGATTATTTTTTAACAGGTTCTGGGCTTGGTAGTTTTTATACTGTGTTTCCCTATTATCAAAGTTTTGACTTACGTAATCGTCTTTATGATCACGCACATAATGATTATTTGGAATTTGCAGCAGAAACGGGGATAATTGGGATTATATTGCTAGGACTTGC
>DAOVTJ010000059.1 GCA_030633165.1 Thiomargarita sp.
GCAAACGGTATTCATGTCCAGTTTGTTCACTAAGCCATTTAGCATAAGCGGTGGCATCATCCCAAGAAACATTAATCACAGGACGAGTATCACGTCCCCATCCCCTATCATCTGGTTTTTCTGCACCAGTCGCCTTAGCAAAACAATCATATTCAGCAAAAGTCACAGGATAACGCCCCATAGCAAAGCTATCCACCGAAACTTCATGCACAGGTTTCTCATTATCCCTGCCAGTCCCCTGAATATCACCCATCCTAAATGTTCCAGCAGGAATCCAAATCATTTCTGGATATTTAGAGCCCTCTTTTAAGCTATCACGAAATATTTTTTGAGCATGTGGTGGACTATAAGGCTTTCTTGGAGTATAAGGATTTATCTCAGTCTTAGGCAAAACATTAGCATTCGTTTGCCATTGTGGAAGAGACTCATAACCTATTTTTTGGGAAAAATATTCTGGTGATTCCCACCCAATCCAATATTCACCATCACGTATAAATAACATGGGTACCCACGGTATATCGACAAGAGGCATCACGGGTTCATTTAATGGAGAAATATCTTTCAAGTGATAGTTCTTGATATCAAAACTTGGTGCAGTTATTATGCTGGATGATAATAACGGTTTATTATAAATGCGTTGTATCGGTTCCAATTTTTCACGAATATCACGTAAATCATTCACATAAGTTTGCTTGTTTTGCCCCACTGCCCGCACACCGTCACGATTGACCGCATAAAAAAGATCCTTTGATAATTCTTCGATATGTATTTTTATATCTCTTGTATCTGCAGCGATTTGTTTTAAAAGAGCTGCTTTTGTATCGCCAAAGACTAGGTTAGTTAAACATTGATAGCCATCAGAAACTGTTGTGAGTGCGCCAATGCTTGCTATTATGCCCCCTAATTCAATCATTTTTTAATGTCCTCTGATGTTTTATTAATTTAATAATAGGAGAAAAATATGGATTTTACAAGAACCTATTCCTAACTATTTATATTTAAAATGTAGGTAAGCGGGGCGTCAGAGATTTGAAAGATGAGATATTTCACCCGCTTGCCTACCATTTCTTGAGGTATTTTTGAAATGAAGAGATACAAATGATATTGTGAAATGGGGGGCAAGATAAACCTTTGCCCACCCTACGAAGAGATCTTTGAAAAAAGAATGAACTTTCACCTGCTTGCCCACCATTTTTCTAGAAATCAATGCGTTAGGAATAGTGAGATAGGTTCATAGCAATCAAAACAAAGACATCTTGATTTTGAGGCACGCCGCCAAGGCTTTGCCAGTGTTCCAATTCTGAAAAATCACCTATTATTTCACATGCCTCAAAATTCATTAACGGTGTTTCTATACTATAAACATAGTTTGCCGCGGCATCCGCTAATGAATTTTCATCGCCAAAAGTTAAAAAAGATTTATGAAAAGTCCATTGTGCAATACCGCTTGAGTCATCTTTAATAATCTGACCCGCTTTATAAGCACGGCTAAAAGAGCGAAAAGCATCGGGTTGAGATAAAGCAATACGCAATGCAGGCGGAAAAATGGGCAAATTGATTTCAAATTGATTCATCGCTTCTTGTCGTGTTAATTCTGCGAAGTGTTCTGCAGCTTGAATAAAAGGTAAATCACCTGAAGTTTCTGGTAATCTTTCTGTTCGCAAGGCTAAACGTCGGATAGCAGAATGATCATCGCCATAACAATCTTTAGCAGGCGCATGTCCTGCAGGATCGACGACTGCTTTTCTAAAATCAGCTAACACCGATTGTTTTGTCATCGGCATAACCATGATAACTTGTTCAGCAACATCTGTATTAACCAATTTTCGAGCTAAATCTTGTAAAGTTTGTGGATCTTCAATCTCTGCTAAAGCCCATTCAATTTTAAGGATAGGCACTTGTTGTGCCGCAATCTCAGCATAACTTTCAAGACATTTGACACTTGCTGCAGCTGTTGAAAAGACTTGTCTCTCTTCGATATAAGTCGCAAGATTAATAAATCCCTCATTTTTATCTAAACGTGCTGTAAAAAAGATACATTCACAAAGGGATGATGTATTCCATTGAGATAAGGCTTGTTCTGCCCATTGTGTTATACGGTCTTGATTAACAGAATTATCAAGAAATATTTGATTATCCTGATTTTTGGAAATTTCACGTTGTTCTAGTTTTAATTTTTGTTTACCTATTTCTTCACATAAGGGTATAAAATCTTTAATCCATTGCTCAATATTATTTGCAGTATTTTCGACTAAATTAATGAGTTGCCTTATAATAATAGCTAATTCTTTTTGCGGTGCTTGTTGTGTTAAACGTTTTGCAAATAAACGTAAGCCAACTACCGCTTGACCTGGCATCCATGTACGTACCCAATGACCTTGTATGCGTTGTCCCCGTAATTGTTGAGAAAGTGAAGAAACAAAGGCTTGTTGGAACCATATTAAATCAGGATGACCTTTTTCTGCCATCACTTCAAAAAACAGTGGTGTGCCACTAACAACGGTGTTTAATAATAAATGCCATGGTGTTCCTTTGGGTTCGCAAGCATTGCACCATTGTATTAATAACTTTTCTGGTTCAGAAACAGATTTAACAATTAGTTTTTGATTGGCATCATCCAATTCTAAATCAAGTAACACCTCTGTTCCCAATAAACGTAGCAATATTTCATATTTAACAAGTTGGTAATTCAAGTCAGGTTTAACATGAATACCTTTGGCTTGTAATGAAACAATTTGCCCTTTATGACATTTATCATTGAGGAGTGTCCAACGGGGATAACGTTCTACTAATACAGCACTCAATGCAGCACTTTGATTTTGTCCGATAACCGAAAATAGCCAATTAAAGGGACTTTCAGTATCAATATGATCTAACAGTTCATCATTAGGCTGATAAGTGATGTGTTGTGGAAAAGCACCTGTTAATTGGGCAGTTTCAATTTCTTTATCCAAAGCTTGACTATTTTGTTGTAAATTTTGTTGGGACGTACTTGATAATATACTGATAATATCAGGCACTTTTTCCTGTTTTTGACGTGCTATACGTCTTAAAATACGTGCAATATCGATCAGCCAAGCATTACCAACACCACCACTGCGATCTGCTAAAAGTATAATTTGACGATTGTCATCAATTGAGGCGAAATCTAAAAGATTTTGGTTTTCCTCTTTTAATATACTCAAAAGATTGCCTTTTTCTAACCATTGAAAAAGGGCTAATCGCGCTAATGCACGATTTCCTTTACTCCCTTTTGACAGATCTAATTCTGCTCTACTCGCATCAAGATAATCTTGCGGATTAAACCATTTTAAATGAGGCGGTAAAATCCCATTTGCAGGCGGTAAATATTGGGCTGTTTGGCGAATTTCCATCGGTGCTATGATTTCTCGCACATTTTGAACTTTCCCCTGTTCACTTGCATCTAAATCTAAGCCTAAAAAGAGATAAGGTAAATTTTTATCCTCTAAGTGTGCTGCCCGAAGTTGTTCTTGAATGGCAGAAAGTGCTAGACGACCAGCCCCCCCTAATCCTATAAATAGTGTTGGTACAACAGTTTTTCTTTTAAAATTTATAGAAAACGGCAATGGTAATGGGGTCGGCTGTGTAATAGAGGGTATCGGTGGCGGGACATACACAGGGACTATTTCTATTGGTTTATGCCGTAAAAAATACGCGATTAACCACAATAATGCAGGTAAGAAAAAGAGTAATAGCCAAAGATTGAGAACTAATAATTGGGGACGTCGTTCTCCGCTTAATGTTTTACTTTGATTTTCTGGTGTCAAAAAATTTATTGTTGGAGGCGCTAAGCCTATAGCCCATTGTCCAATGGTTTGTGGAATAAGGGTATGTGAATAATTAACTAATTTAAAAGGCAAATAGTCAATATTTCGGTATAAATTGCCAGAATTATCTTTTTGCCATTTTGACTCTTCTGCTGAAGTCAAGAAATGCTGTGTTGCTAAAGGATAAAATAATTGTGCTCTTTTTCCATAAAGCCCACCGACAGAATCCGCGACATAACGAAACTGATTAATAATATCTTGTAAATTATGGGGTCGTAAAATACGACTAGGATCACCGGTGATCAGTGACATGTTAGAAGCATCATCTTGTGGCGGTGTCACCGAAAAAATATGAATACCTTGTTGGCGTAAGGCTTCCGCCTCCCTAATAATATCATTTATTTTATTTGGAAAGAAAACATAGCCATCAGTGTAAAATACAACCGTTTTGATAGCATTTGAACGTGCTTGATTTAACAATTGATTAATCGGTGCAAAAGCGGTGCTTATATCTGACCCTCCATCAATCGTCAACTGATTTAAACCAGCATAAAAATTACTAATATCATCATTCAAACTTGCCTTAATATTATTGTGACTATCAAACACGGAGAGGGCAAAACGAATATCTCCCTGTGTATTTGTGAGTTCCTGAGCCACTGTATGAGCTGCTTGAACCATCTCTGAAAGAGAATCGGACATTGAACCTGAGACATCAACAACAAAAATCATATCTACCAGTGGTTTTTCCGTAGAACGCTGTGCTTTATTTCCTAAAAAACTGATTGTATAACGTGTTGGCTCTCCTGTGAAAACGATTTGGGGTTCGATATTGTATTGGAGTAAACCAGATTGAGGACGAGCATTGTATAGATAGGTATAAGCAGCAAAACCAGTGATTACCAAAATAGGAGTTAATATTAATATGAGTAATCCAATGATAAAGGGTTTGAATTCTTTCATTATAAAAATGGTCTTAGATTAACGACAAAAATGAAAAATAGTATCTGGGGCGTTGCCCCTATTGTTAAGGCAAGTCGTTCCTATCTCCCAAATGCGTGCGCCGATTTTTGTCTCCATAAAACTGAAAAATCATCTTCAAGTTCTGTTTTTCACGCTCTGATACAGTATTAGAATGCTTTTCTAAAAAATTATCTAATTGTTCGGAATCTTGTTCCGAGGGATGACCAACAAAATCCTGTACCATATCATTTACATTTGTTCCTGCCTCTTGTGCAAATTTAATAACACTTTTTTCGGCATGTATGAGTTCTATTTTGACCCGACTGTTTTGTTTAGCCTCTAGCTGACGAAGCACAAAAGTTACCGCTGCTGTCATGACATCTGCTGTCGGTTGATCACTCGTTGACAATGGAATATCAAGTATTTTATCCTTTTTGACGACAGAATTATGAAAAAACCAAATTTGCAGTTCATCATTTCTTTCTATCACCTTAGTTGCAATACAACGTACAAAAGTACGCATCATATCAGGATGTTCTAATAAGCGGCAGATACGTGGAGAAATCAGCTTTTCACTATCAATAACTTCCTGAAGTTGACGATGATAATAATATCGCTCAATATTCCAGGCTTCCAATTCAGCACGAAAGGGATGATAGACTTGAGCACGCAATAAGGCATTATCATGCTTATCTTGTCCATTTTTCTCCTCCATTTGATCCTTCATATAGGCATTTTTACACTCACTTAAATTAGTGACTTGGTCAGTATTCGGAAAACACAGCCGTAATAAAGTTAAAGCATTGGGATCAGAATGAAGTGTTGCAGGCGTGCTAGCACCATTTAATGCAACTTGTAATGCACTTGCTAATGCTTGTTTCTGTGGATCTTGCGGCGCCTGATAAACCCAATTCATAGTTTCT
Organism: Thiomargarita sp.; assembly: GCA_030633165.1. Classification (GTDB taxonomy): domain Bacteria; phylum Pseudomonadota; class Gammaproteobacteria; order Beggiatoales; family Beggiatoaceae; genus DAOVZS01. Next base: position 5,675 of record DAOVTJ010000059.1, read on the forward strand.
ATTTGTGTGGCAGGTGTGTTCAATAATATTGATGAACGTGCTTTCAATAATTGAGCAACCACTTGGGGTAAATTAGAATCCTTATTCTGTGCATAAAGCAAATAATCAAAAATATCTTGCGTTTTAAGTTTTTCATCAATCACCGCTCTGAAATATTTATAAAGTGCTTGATGAAATTGAGGTAATTTTTGTGTGACATGATTTTGATCATTACCCCATTGAGCAACTAAGTTTAATTGCGGTCCAGTTTTGCTATCTACCTTTGCTTCCCAATACGCTTGACTTAATATTTGCTCACTCAAACTCTTATTTTGCCCATCAACTGTTGCTAAACGGTGCAATACGTCTCGATAGCCTTGCATGTCAACATCATGGCTTATTGGATCACAACTGATTAAAGCATTAGAATTTTCAGCTAAGCGGTGTAAACGACCATTCAGACGTTTTAAATGATCAGTATTGATAATTTCTAATAAAGCACGACGCCCCCGATCAGCATGACTCACCGCTAAGTCTTGAATAACACCTTTAAACGCATCAGCCCATTGAGTCAATCTCGCTTGGACATGTTTAACCAACAATTGCATATCTTTGAGTAATTCACGATTTTGATACCAACGAATATATTGATAACAAGATTCACGTGCAAACTGTTGGGGTTCTTCTACCCAAGTCCCAAAAAATTTAACAGGTTTTTCTTTTAAAGTCTTTGCAGCATCAACAACTTGTTGACTATATTTGCCATCTTCTTGTTTTATTGCATTTAAACAAATCGAGATATTTTTGAAAATACTCTTTAAATCCAATAACATCCATGATGTTTCATGATGAAGACGAGTCATAATAGTCCCTTGTTCTTGAGCATTATGATCACAAGCAATTTGTGGATTTTGGGTAAATTCATTTTCAAATAAGCTATCTACCTTTTTACTCAGAAAAGTATATAAAATCTTCAAAACTTGTTTTCGTCCTTCTTCAAAACTCCCCTTAGCATCACTGGTATAAGCCTCTGTACATTGCACCAATGTTTCAGCAAAATTATCACGTGATATTTCTTGTTTTTCTTTTGGACCTTTCGCAGCTTTATTTTCTTTATAGGTTTTAACGACTATTTGGTTAGGATTTATCTTTTCTCTATTAGATTCTTCAAGGGAAAAATAAGGATTAGTATAAGCCAGCACAGTTTTTTGTAATTCAGCTGGCGTTAATTTTAGATCATTAATAAGACCACTAGCACCTAATTGATACCAATTTGTTACAATATCTTCAGGTGCTAAGCTATTTCTGGCAAAATCCGAAATTTCTTGCTCTGTTTTACCTTCCAATTGCAATAATTGTTTAAATAAAGGTAAAAAATCTTCAATTTTTTTCTTTGCAGCTTTTTGCCTATCTTTTTGAGAGCCTGAATAAACATCAATAACTTGCTTATCCATTTCTTTTGGTGCTGTAATGGCAGATATCAATGCCTTTACTTCTTCCCAGGCGAATAATTCAGCATAAGTTTCTTTGGGCATATAAAGACGAGCGGCTCCAAAAGAGGAGGCACCATCTGGATTAACCGCTTGCTGTAATAATGGTGGACCTTGATTATCATCAAGATAAGGGTCTATCGCATTAGCAATAGAAGTAAAAAAGGCAGTTCTTTGCTCATCATTTCTACATGGTGTGCCTAAATAAAATAAATTATCAAATAATCTTGAAGACACACAAGCATGCTGTTGTCCTGTTTTGTCATAAGTGATTTCAGAAGAGCATTCACTCCCATTAACCAAATAACGATCCTCATTTGGAATACCGATTTCTTGAAATCGCTCTAATTCTCGAAATAAACTATAGGCACGGGCTTGACTAATACCCGCCTTGTCTTGATAAATTTCAGGTAATACAAAAACCCCACTGAGTTGAATGCCTGGAAGATTCAAATGTGTTTCCATCATACGTGTCAAAAATGCCGCATCCAATAAAGTACCAGCACCTGTTCCACCTGCGACTGACCCAATAAGCCAAACTTGAACAGTTGCCGTCCCCGCTTGATTTCTTAATTCTATGAGTGATCCATTAAGAAATTGGATAATAGCCGGGACATTTTGAAATAGGGCAAAACGACCAATTTGACGCTGTTGTGCGGCACCGTCTTTAATATTAAGTTTATTTGGGCTAATATGTTTTCCTAACCAAGAAGTATGTAACCAATCTTTCAGATGTGGGTATTGATTAACAGTTGATGCACTAGAAGCCAAGTATTTCTTCACATACTCTTTTAAAGAGGGTGTACTATCTTCCAAGTAAAAATACTCACTGGTGGGCTCTAATGAAATTTCTTGACCTTGTGCCACCTTTTCTCCACCAGCGCCGCCTGCTATTTGGACAGTTTCACCTGGTTTCCAATCTTCTCTTGCAATAGTATCAAATTGCAAAAACTTGATACTATCTGGTTTTTTACCGTGTTTTAAAACAGCCATTTCTTTGAGATAAGTTAGAACATGTGCCCCTGTACCCCCAAAGCCCATGACTAATGCATGTACAGCCATATTTTTTTCTCCTACGTTATAAATCCAAAAATTTCAATTGTCGATAAAGCATAGAAATCATCGGTAATTCAACATCTACCCAACGTAAAACATTGCCAAAAATAGCCTCTATTTCCATCTTATGCCCTGCATCATAATCGAGTTTCATACTCGTTTTATAAGCAACCATTTTTTCAGTATTTATCAGCATTTTTTCAATAAAATTGTCAGAAATCAGATGATGACTACTTTTTGCAGCGACAGCCACCTCTTGCATTAATTGTTTAACTAATGCCCGACTATCTGCATTTTCCATTATTTCAACAGTTGTGGCATTAAGGACTACTGATAAACCATTAAAAGGAATATTCCAAACCAATTTTTGCCAACGTGCTAATAATAAATCATCCACCATTTGTATCGGAATATTGGCACTTTTAAAATCTGATGCAATTTGGCGCATCCGTTCTGTGACACCAACGCTGTTAGCGTATTCACCCAATTTAATTGCACCATAATCAAAATGGCAAATATGCCCTGCTCCTGTTTTATTAGAACACAGAAAACATAATCCACCCATTACCCGTTGCTCTCCAACAATATCGGCAACCGTTTTTTCAATACCGAAACCATTTTGAAGTATCAAAACAACACCGTCTTTTTTTAAGACAGGAGGTAATAATTGGGGTAAAAGATGGTTTTGAGTTGTTTTCAAACTGACAATAACCACATCACAAGGTGGCATTTTGTGGATATCTTGGTAGGCATTAACCTTAGGGAGGGTGAAATCACCATTTTTTGACTCAATAACTAAGCCAGATTTACACACAACATCATAATCATTATGCAATAAAAAGTGGACAGAATGCCCTGCATGTTGCAAACATGCGCCATAAAATCCACCTAAGGCACCTGTACCAAGAATTGCATAATCACGTTTTTCTGGTAAAAACATTAAACTTCTTCCTAAAAATAAAAAACTCCCGCTTGCGGGAGAAGAATGATCTGATTAAGCTAATTGTCGTAACACACCCACCAGCAAAATATCAAGTAATTGTAAAGCAATAAGGGCAAAGATTGGCGAAAAATCTATTCCTTGTATAGGTGGTATTCTTTGTCGTAGTGGACGTAATATAGGTTCATTAATATGATATAAAAGATCACTTAATGGATTATAACTGTCCCGCGCTAGCCAACTCAAAATCGCTTGAATAACAATTGCAAAAATCAAAATATAAATAAATAAAGACAATAAATGAGCAAGTGATAAGATAAATAAGCCTGTAATCCCAATAGATTGCCCATATAATGCGGCGACTAAGGTGATCTCTATCATTTTTAAAACTAACATTAAGAGAATGGCAGAAAAATCAATGTTACGCCAACTGGGTATAAAATTATAAAGCAACACCAAAGGCGGCGTTGTCAAACGCCACAATAATCGTTGGATAGGATCAGCACGAAAGCTAATTCGTAACCATTGCAACAAAAAACGCAGCATTAGGAGCAAAATATAAATGCCAAACACCGTGTTAATTAAAAATATAAAAGCGGTGATAAATGGACTTAGCACGTTATTGTTCTCCAAATTGTTTAGCTAAAATAATAGCCTGTTGTTGAGCAGCTTGTAAGGCATCATCAAACAAATTTTGTAACCCGCCTGTTTCTAAAATATTAATAGCTTTTTCAGTTGTTCCGCCTTTAGAGGTTACACGAGCCCGCAAAGTTGCCGCATCTTCATTACTTTCAAGTGCCATTTTTGCTGCCCCAAAAGCGGTTTGCAATGTCAGCAAACGGGCACTTTCTTGTGGTAATCCTAAATTAATCGCCGCTTTTTCTAAGATTTCCATTATTAAAAAGAAATACGCAGGACCACTACCAGATAAGGCAGTAATTGTATCCATTTGTATTTCATCTTCTACCCATAAGCTTAATCCGACAGCCCGTAGAATATTCTCTGCCAATTCGCGTTGAACATCACTAACATATTGACCCGCAAACAGGGCTGATGCACTGCTTTGTACCAAAGCTGCAGTATTTGGCATCACACGTACAATTGGCAATTCTTGATTTGCCCCAAGCCAACGCTCTAAATTTGCCATGCTAATACCTGCTGCAATACTAATAAATAAAGGAGGCTTTTTGGGCAAGGCTGTGGCAATATATTTAGCTACATCTGGTAATATTTGTGGTTTCACCGCTAATACGATGACATCTGTTCCATCTATTGCAGTTAAATTCTCTGTGTAATGCCGAACGCCAAATTGAGCAGCAATCGGTTCAGGATGGGGATCAGCTATCCGTATTTTTTCTTTGGCAAAGCCCGTTTCAATGAGTCCACCAATGAGGCAGCTTGCCATATTGCCGCCACCAATAAATGTTATTGTGCTATTTTTCATATTTATGAATATTCAGTTACTGTTGGATGATAAGCCTGCTTTTCGTTTAAAACACTTGTTTATTACGATCTCGTTCTTCAGGTTCCGCGTTTATTACCCCATATATTGAGATGTAATCTGGGTGAATAGCGATATCCAGTTTCTTTGCAAACTTCCACAATCCACTTTTGACGTATTTTAATATCAGATTCAATAACACCTTGCGGCATCAAAACAATCTTTTCTTTTGGAATAGGTATTTGTTTAGCTAATAGCTTAACTTCTTGAATATCTTGAATATCATTGATCACAAATTTCACTTGACACTCATATTTATCCAAATATAAACGTATAACCTCTGGTTTGAGTCTTTCTTTATCATGAATTTCCTCCCATAACTTATCATCAAATGGTATTGAATTGGAAAGCTTTGGACTCATTGAAATAAAATTTGCTTGCACTGGTATAAAAATAGTTGCATTAGTTTCAATTGTAATATGATGTCCTTTTGAAGATAACATTTCACATAATGTCATCAAGTCTGTTTTTTGAAGACAAGGTTCTCCCCCTGTGATCACAACATGTTTAACACCAAATTTTGTAATTTCATTAAAGGCTTCGGAAACGGAGATCTGTTTATCTTCAGGTCTCCAACTAGTATATGTTGTATCACACCATGAACATCTTAGGTTACAGGTACTTGTCCGAAAAAAAACAGAGGGAATGCCAAGAAATTGACCTTCACCTTGTAGGGTAAAAAATATTTCACTATATTTCATGAACCATTTCCAAATTTTTTGGTGAACAAAAATATCACCTATTCTTCAACTGCGATTAATTGAATCTCACCTGTACCATTGACAGCTTCCTCATCCACAATACAACGCGCCACATCATTACGAGAGGGTAAATCAAACATGCAGCGACGCAAAAGTTGTTCTTGTATGCCCCGTAAACCACGTGCACCTGTGCCACGTGCTAAGGTTTTAGTTGCTATTGCGCTTAGGGCTTCAGATGTAAATTCAAGTTCAACATTCTCATAGGCAAATAATTTTTGGTATTGACGAACTAAAGCATTACGTGGCTCTGTTAAAATTCTGACCAATGCTGCCTCATCTAATTCTTCCAAAATGGCGAGGATGGGAAAACGTCCAATAAATTCAGGAATAAGCCCAAAATGACGTAAATCTTCGGGCTGTGTTTCAACAAGTAGATGTTCAGCACTGATTTTCTTCTTATTTTTCAAAGCGGCATGAAAACCAATAGTGGGTTGCAATAGCTTGAGACGTTTTGTAACATGTTCTTCAAGCTTTGAGAAAGCACCACCTACAATAAACAAAATATTATGAGTATCCATCATAACAGTAGTATTATCGCGTTGCCGCTTGAGAGGTAGTTTGACGCTTGTGCCTTCAACTAATTTCAATAAGGCTTGCTGTACACCTTCACCAGAAACATCTCGTTCTACTGTTGAACTTTCCTGGGTATGCGCCAATTTATCTATTTCATCAATATATATAATGCCCCATTCTGCTCGTCCCATATCACCATTAGCAACCGTCAATAAGCGTACCAAAATAC
>DAOVTJ010000250.1 GCA_030633165.1 Thiomargarita sp.
GAGGATGGAGATCGTTATATTGAGATTTGGAATCTTGTCTTTATGCAATATAACCGTGATGCTCAGGGCACTTTAACCCCATTACCTAAGCCTTCTGTGGATACAGGCATGGGTTTAGAGCGGCTCGCAGCGGTGATGCAAGGTGTTCATACAAATTATGATATTGATTTATTTCAAGGGCTTATTAAAGCAGTTGCCACATTAGCGGCTTGTGAAGATTTAAGTAATAATTCCTTACGTGTTATTGCTGACCATATACGGGCTTGTGCATTTTTAGTTATTGATGGCATTGTGCCTTCTAATGAGGGACGTGGTTATGTCTTGCGACGCATTATTCGTCGTGCTATTCGACATGGGCACAAGTTGGGATTACGTGAACCCTTTTTTTATCGCTTAGTTGATGCTCTTGATGAGCAAATGGGAGAGGCTTATCCTGAATTAAGTCAAAATAAAGCATTAGTGAAACGTCTCTTGAAACAAGAAGAAGAACGTTTTGATTTAACTTTAGATCGAGGGATGCGCTTGTTAGAGCAAGCGATTGCAGATTTACCGAATAAGATGATATCTGGAGAGTTAATATTTGAGTTATTTGCAACTTATGGTTTTCCCACAGATTTAACGGCAGATATTGCACGAGAACGTGGTTTAACTTTAGAACTGGATGATTTTGAACGACGTTTAACTCTCCATAAAACGATCAGTAAGAGTGATCAATTTAAAGCAAATGTGGAGACACCCACTTCAAATTTTAAAAGTAAATTTACTGGGTATGATCAGGATAATGATGAAGGTGTGGTTATTGCTTTATTTTCTGAAGGGAATTCAGTAGAACAGTTAGCAGTAGGGGAAGAAGGTAGAATCATTTTGCAAAAAACGCCATTTTATGCCGAATCTGGCGGACAAGTGGGTGATAAAGGGGTCTTAATTCACGGTGATTCAGTTTTTGAAGTGTATAAAACTCAAAAAATAAGAAAAGCACACATCCATGCTGGTAAAGTCACCGCTGGAACAATTATGATGGGTGATTCTTTAGAGGCAAAAATTGATAGACAAGGACGTCAAGCGACAGCCCGTCATCATACGGCGACCCATTTATTACATGCAGCTTTACGAGAAATTTTGGGAGAACATGTTAAACAAAAAGGCTCTCTTGTCGATCCAAATCGTTTACGCTTTGACTTTTCTCATTTTGAGGCGGTGACTGCTGAACAATTAGAAAAAATTGAATATCTCGTTAATCAACAAATTTTGTTCAATACATCGGTGAAAACACAGCTTATGACATTGGATGAGGCGATGAATAGCGGTGCAATGGCATTATTTGGCGAAAAATATGAGGAGGAAGTGCGCGTATTATCTATTGGAGACTTTTCTACAGAATTGTGTGGTGGCACACATGTTCGTCAAATCGGTGAAATTGGTTTATTTAAAATTGTGGCAGAATCTGGTATAGCCGCAGGTGTGCGCAGAATTGAAGCAATTACGGGTCATATTGCCAGAGAATGGGTGACAGAGGCTGAAAAAACGTTAAGTCAAATCAGTTTATTACTAAAAACCAATCGTTCTTCTTTAATAGATCGGCTTGCCCAAGTATTAGAACAACATCGCAATAATGAAAAGGAAATTGACCATTTACAAGCAAAATTGGCGAGCCGCGAAGGGGATGATTTAAGCAGTCAAGCAGTAGATATCAAAGGGATTAAGGTGTTGGCGGCTAATTTGGATAATATAGATATGAAACAGCTCCGTACTACTCTTGATCAATTGAAAAATAAATTAGGGACAGCTGCTGTTGTTTTGTCTACTGTTAAAAACAATAAAATTTCTCTTGTTGCTGGTGTGACGAAAAATATGACAGATAAAATTAAGGCAGGAGATTTAGTCAGTCATGTTGCGAAACAAGTTGGGGGTAAAGGCGGTGGACGAGCAGATATGGGACAAGGTGGTGGTAATGAGCCTTCTAAATTAACAGAAGCTTTACAAAGCGTGACATTATGGGTGGAAAGTCAGTTAAATTAACGTTTCGAGATCACTTAGTGTTTTAGCCCAATTGGGCTAAAAACATATTTATTGAGTAAATGCCGCCAAAGCCCTATTCTTAACATCTTCCTTAACAATAGGAAAAGTAGTCAAAATATATTTAAATTCATCATAAGTCAAATCATACAATTGAGCAACAATAGCATCCAATTCTGCTCGAATTTCAGCCCGTTTATCAGGATGACTTTCTCCCTTGTCTATACCAATTTCTTGGGCTAAATCATCAAATTCTGGCGTTGTACAGATGAGTTTAGCAGCACGTGTGACTATTTTTGTGAAAATAGGGTCTTTTTCTGTGAGGCGAGGGATGGGGAGTTGATATATGTAAAACATAGTTATATTTGCTGATACTCTTTGCCTAAGCGCATAATCAAATATAAAACTATTTAAAACCGTGACAATAAAAAGCAATGTGTTACCATTAACAATTTCTCGTGTGCCATTTAATGAATGTCCATAAAACACATTAATTGGCAAAATTGTCGATATCATAGTTCTTTCATTTGTACAGGATGCAATTGAACGATAAGCCAACCGATACCCCTGATAATCCAATTTTTGTCCCTTATCCTCTCCTTTTCTACCTAAAACAGCTTTTCGCCCTTCTTTTTCATCTACCCAATAACGAGCTTGACCCCATTGATGATTAAACTGATGAATCATTTTTCCTTCATA
>DAOVTJ010000126.1 GCA_030633165.1 Thiomargarita sp.
AATTACATCAACAATTAACCATTATTGAAGAGCGGACAGGGCAAAAATTTGGTTCAACAGAAAATCCATTATTAATTTCGGTGCGTAGCGGTGCTTTGATTTCGATGCCTGGTATGATGTCTACTATCCATAATTTAGGCATCAACCCAGAAATTGTGGAAGGGCTTGCTAAACAAACGGGTAACGCGAAATTTGCCTGGGATACTTACCAGCGTTTTATCCAAGCATGGGGAATGGCTTCGGGTATGGGTAGAGAGCCGTTTCATACCTTGATCAATGATGCAAAAAAGCGATATGGGATTACCAAGAAAAAAGATTTTACCGCTGAGCAAGTGAAAAAACTTGCTTTTGCATATCGAAAGGTTGTAGAAGAACATGGGATTTATGTTCCTGAAGATCCTTTAATGCAATTATTAGATGCAACGGGCTATGTTCTTGAATCGTGGAATGAACCAAAAGCGAATGAATTTAGACGTTTAATGGATATTTCTGATGATTGGGGTACGTCAGTATTGCTTCAAGCAATGGTATTCGGTAATCTTAGTCAAGAATCGGGGACTGGTGTTGTTTTTACCTCTTATCCGCGTCGAAATTTGAGTCGAGTGACCTTGTGGGGAGATTATACGCCTGGTAACCAGGGAGAGGATATTGTAGGCGGGGTGATCGCTACCTTGCCTATTTCCATTGAGCAAAGTGAAGTCGATGGACGCGATAAAGAACAAAGTTTGGAGGTTTGTTTTCCAGAAATTTACCAAGCTTTGTTAAAATTATCGCGTCATTTGATTTATGAGGAGCATTGGAATAATCAAGAGATCGAATTCACTTTTCAAGGTCCATCAGCAGATTCCCTGTATTTGTTACAAACAAGGGATATGGTAATGGCAAAACAGAAAAATGTGCCATTATTTCGCAAAACACCAGAATTTCATCGCTCGACTTTGGCACGTGGTATGGGTGTCTATGGGGGCGCATTATGTGGTTTGGCTGTTTTTAACCGAAAAAATATTGAACAAATTCGCAAGCAATATCCAAATAAACCACTGATTCTGATTCGTTCTGATACGGTTCCCGAGGATATTAGTGAAATTTCAGCAACAGAAGGCTTATTAACAGCACGAGGGGGGCAAACCTCTCATGCCTCTATTGTGACTATCCGCCTACAAAAAACATGTGTTGTAGGTTGTGAGGCGATGATTGTGTCAGAAATGGCAGGACAGTGTACGATAAAAAATACTATAATTAATGTTGGTGATAAAATTAGTATTGATGGACGGACTGGTTTAGTATTAAAAGGTTATCATCCAACTGAGCAGATAGAATCCAGTGAATCTTAATTTTCAAGAGGATAAGTAAATTGACTATACAAAATGGTGAATTAGGCATATTGGGTATTAATGGTATGGGACGCATCGGCAAATTGTCGTTATGGCACCATATTGCCCGTAAAGCTTTTAATGAAATTGTGGTTAATCTTGGACGTGATGTTGGTCAAGGCTTAGAAGATATTGCGACTTTTATCGAAAAGGATAGTAGTTATGGTCGACTGAGTAACTATTTGTACGGTGTTAATGGACCCATTCGTGTCATCGAGAATTTAGATGAAGCGAATGGCACAATGACCATTGATGGTATAAAAGTCAAAGTTTTACGGTCAGCCCGTAATCCAAAAGATACTGGATGGTCAGATCATGGTGCACGTTTGGTTGTGGATACCACTGGAGCATTTACTGATCCCACTGTAGCAGGTGATAATCCAAAAGGTGCATTACGTGGACATTTGGAAGGTGGCGCAGAAATTGTGATTTTATCAGCACCCTTTAAAATAAAGGATAAGGCACTAAATATGCCTGATGATGCGATAACAACGGTGATGGGCATCAATGATGAAGAGTTTGATATACGGCAACATCATCTGATTTCAGCAGCATCTTGTACCACAACCTGTCTATCTCACATGATGAAACCGTTGATTGACCATTTTGGTGCAGATAACATTCTTTCTGCCTCAATGGTCACGATACATGCGACAACCTCTAGCCAAAATGTTTTAGATGCGGTGCCTAAAGCTGGGGCTACCGATTTACGAAAAAGTCGTAGTGTGATGAATAATATTATTCTCACCAGCACAGGGGCTGCGAAAGCACTTAAATTAGTAATTCCAGAAATGTCTGGTATTGGTTTTATGGCAGAATCTGTGCGTATTCCCACCGCTTCTGGTTCATTAGTGATTTTGACCCTTAATCTTCAGGCAGAAGATACAGATCATAATATCCGACGCGCTGAGATCAATGATATTTATAAGCAAGCAGCCCAAGGGGCTTATAAAGGCTATGTTATTTACTCAGAAGAGCAAAATGTTTCTTCTGATATTGTTGGTTTTCCAAGAGCTGCAACAGTTATTGAAGCCCGTGAAAACCATACACGAACTGCGATGATGCGTGTTAAATCCACTCATAATAGTGGACAATTCTTAGAAGCTCCAGTTACACAAGCCGTTGTTTTCGGGTGGTATGATAATGAATTGGGTAGTTATACTAATATGTTAGGCGATCGTACAGTCACTATTGCACAAAAAATGCTGTAAAAATTTAAATGTTTTAGCATCCGATGTTTTTTAAACATCGGATAGGTATCAGTCAATGTATAAATTTCTCAGTCTATTATCATTATTTTTGATATTTCAAAGCAGTCATTCATTTTCAAAAGAAATATTTGATTGGAACACAAAATATTCCATTCAAGTTGAAAACTCTGAATGGGCTGGTTTTATGTATTATTCTATCAATATCACCGTTAAAGAGAAGAAAACCAAGAAAACGATCGCTATTTTTCAAGAAGAAGGCCTTCCGCTTGATTTTTTTGTTAAAAAGTTGGCAAAACAAGAATTATTCTTTTATACCATACATTCTGGTGGCGAAAGCGGAGGAATAACGACATTAAGATATTTAATCTTAAAAGACGGGAAAATTGAGAACCATCTTGTATTAGATTCACCAGCATTATTTAAATTTGTAGATGTGGATAAAGATGGCAATGATGAAATCATCACTCAAAATTTACAATTTGAATGGTTTGAAGTTGAAGAAAATTGCTCTATTATCGGTTTTTACTTTGAATATTTTGAAATACCAGAATATTTTGTCCCGAGAATTTTGACGTTTGACAATCATAGATTTGTTGATAATACTTTTAAATTTAAAAAGTACATACAAGAGCAGTATCTCGCACTTCTTGAAAAAGAGCTGGAAAGAGAGGAGTATGAAAAGAATTATATTGCTGGTTTTATACAGTATTTTTTTGTTTCATCAAAATTAGGTATGACAAAAAAAGCACTTGCATTTATCAAAAGGCATAATAAGCCTTTTCAACACTATCATTGTCAAGATAATAAAAGTGTCAATACCACTGTTTTTGATTTTATTAAGAAATACAGACGTGAAATGGTGAGCCCTGTAGGACTTGAACCTACGACCAATCGATTATGAGCAAGCTTTTTTCTGTTGCCTTGCAGCAATGTGGATGATATAAAAATCAATTGGCTAGTAGCTCCTACACACCTTTGAACCTCATTGGTATATCAGATGCATCCACATTGCAGCACTACGAAATATTTATACCATTGGTAAATTCATCTTTTAATCCCAACTCAATAGCTAGTTTTAATAAATCTAATTGGCTCAGTAATGAAACGGTTATTGGTCTTTTATTATCCCAGAAAATTCTTGAACTAAAAAAATTCTTGGATATATCCGAGTTTAACATTCTACAAATCAATTCAGCTTCTTCCCTTGTATCAAAATATAAAAAATAACAAGTATCATCTAGCACCACAGGTTTTCCTTGATATGGCGGAACAACTTTAAAATCTAATTTTTTATAAAATCCTGAAATCGCAACTTTCCACCTTAAAAAAGTATAATTTCCAACACCAAAGATAGCATATAGTTCACTCCGATTATAAATAGAACTCGCTCTCTTATTTAAGAGCTCCGAATGACAACTTAAATATGCCCATGTTTTGGGTGCAACCTGTTGTATTACATTTGTACTTTGTCCCACATGCTGTTGTGTTACAATCATACATCTTGAAGGTAAAGAAAGCTTATTTTTTGATATATCAGAACTTTTATACATAGGATAGATATAATCATCCTCTATCTCAACAACTTCTTTCAATCCATTGACTAATAAACCATTTATAGATCGTAATTCCATCACCTTAGAACAATCATGTTTAATTCCAGAACGCCATTTAAATGGGCTGTCTCCTTCTAAATGCTTAAATTCATTATATGAAGCTATATCTGAAATCAGTTTACCATTGTCAAATCCCCAAAGAGACTCATACTTATCATCATTGATATGACGGTAAACTTGACACACCTTCTTAGAAGAACTTCCGCCTACCACCCAAAATAAACAAGCATCAACAGCAACCTTAAAATAGGTCTTAGTATCTATAAAAAAAACTTTAGCCTCTTTTATTTCTAAATCATGCTTCCAAGCATATAATAAGACCTTTCTTACCACAGAAGTTTTACACAAGATAGCCAGTGCTGCATGTTGACCTGAAATCCAGTGAATTTTCCGAATTATCATCCATTCTGAAATATCAAAATTACTCTTCCCAGTTATAGCCTCAAAACCAGTATACTTATAGAAGTTTTTTTTATCGGGTAAATTACTACCCTTCATCACCCCTAATTTAGAATTAGTGACCCAAGGGGGGTTACCTAAAACTAAAAAAGGCTTCTGAAGACGTGTAATAATATTTTCCCAATCATTACCAAAGAAATCGGCACATTCAATCACAACTTTTTTTTCTGCATTAAGAGATTTTATCGAATTAATCGCACTACAAACATAATCTTTATTGATTTCATAGCCTAATATCCTTTTGACAAAAGGAAAGTATTTTAAACTTACCAGAATAAAATTCCCAATACCGCAAGTCGGTTCTATTATAGAATGGGGCTGAAATCCAAATAACTTAATTTTTTCACAAATAGTACTCGCTAATTCAAGCGGCGTTTGGAAATCGCCAAATTCTGTTTTTTTATTTTGCATTAATCAATTAAATCTTAAGATTCCATCTATAGTTCCCGCTTTTTCTATAACACGACTATATTGGAGTCTCCATTGTAAGGCATTAGAAATTGTTAAATAGCCAATCTTCGGTCTCTGGATTAAAATTTCATCGGCAATACACTTAGCTTCTATGTCATCAACGGGTAACCTTCTGTCTTCAAAAAAGGCTAATAAATCATCCTTATTTCCATCATTATCTAGAATATTGAAGATTCCAGTTGTGGTTTGATAATCAGCACTTCTCTCTTTGTCAACAAAAATGGTATGCAATATCTTTAAACGACCTGTCTCGGTATTATGGTTATCAAACTTATCATAAACAAATATCAATAAAGAATACCCCAAACCATATATTTTTTGTCGAGCTGATTTAAAAGGGCAAGATGATTGTGGTTGTTTTATGCTTGTTACTTTCATATCTACCATCAAATCTGGGAAATCAAGCCCCCTAGCGGAATTACCTTCTTCATATTTATATTTATTATCTAGATGGACTTTGAACTTATGTTCAAAATAAGTTCCAATTTTTTTTCCATCTGTTACCCCAAACAGGGTATTTTCCTCATAATTTGATTCTTGAACAGCAAAAAAACGCGCCTCTTCACAAAAATTTTCTATCGTTAATCTTTCCATAAGCCATCCATATAGTTTCACCTAAATGAGTCTGAAAAATACGTGATGAGTTTTAACCTCATAACATCATATCTATAAAAAATGCTTAATGAGTCGGTTCATCATCATTATACCTACCCTCAGACGGGATTTTAAATTTTTTAAGACAAAAAATGTTACGGAGCATGTTGCAAATTTGCTATAGCAAAATAGATGAAAATTCTTCAGTACATACAAGAGCAGTATCTCGCACTTCTTGAAAAAAAGCTGGAAAGAGAGGAGTATGAAAAGAATTATATTGCTGGTTTTATACAGTATTTTTTTGTTTCATCAAAATTAGGTATGACAAAAAAAGCATTTGCATTTATCAAAAGGCATAATAAACCTTTTCAACACTATCGTTGTCAAGACAATAAAAGTGTCAATACCACTGTTTTTGATTTTATTAAGAAATACAGACGTGAAATGGTGGGCCCGGTAGGACTTGAACCTACGACCAATCGATTATGAGTCGATTGCTCTAACCAACTGAGCTACAGGCCCTTTAAATTCAGAAGGTGACGTATTGTATCACAGCAAATAAAATAAATGCAAGCTTTTTTCTATTTTTTTTATAATCCTATATACTAAAAGGCCAAACAACATGAATATGGGAGCTTTTTTTGAAAATCAATCTTGATGTTGGTGAAGCCATTTATCAAATACAACGTGTAGAACCCCATAGTGTTACTATTAACAAAAAAGTATACACACATAGCGTAATTATTATGCCAGATTCTCTTACAAATTGGGGAATTGATGATTTTGAAAATTTACAGATCGCACATTTTCAGACTATACAAGCCTTAAATCCAGGGGTGGTTTTATTAGGGACGGGACAAAAAATACGTTTTCCTGAACCAGAATTATTATCTCCCTTGATTAATAAGGGAATTGGAGTAGAAATTATGGATACAGCTGCCGCTTGTCGTACTTATTCACTTCTTATGGCAGAAGGGCGCGGAGTAGCCGCAGCCTTAATTATAGAATAATGAGTTTTTGAGGATAACGGTGTTATCTTCGGAAATTTGGTAGCGGTGTTGTGGCTGTTATGGAGGAAAATCTTAATCAGCAGGACGCCCACCACCACCTCTTCTTTGATTCTCTGATGGATTATGCTTATCAATTTTTTCTCTCTCATGATCTCGCCGAGTCTTGGATGTACTTCTCCCATCAGCTTCTTTCCATGCAAAATCGTGAGTATCAGTTGAAAAACGATCTGAACGATTATGTTCTGATTTACGCCGTGCTAAATTATTGGTTTCTCCAACATAGTCTATTTCATTGGTTTCTTTGTTTATCCAACGATATTCACCTGGAGCATTAGGTGGTTTTTGTGTTGATGGTGCCCCAGATTTCTATATACCCATTTTATATAGAACCTTATTGTAATCAAAAAAATAAA
The DNA here is from genome assembly GCA_030633165.1 of Thiomargarita sp. Classification (GTDB taxonomy): domain Bacteria; phylum Pseudomonadota; class Gammaproteobacteria; order Beggiatoales; family Beggiatoaceae; genus DAOVZS01. The sequence continues at coordinate 7,145 of DAOVTJ010000126.1, forward strand.
TTTCTGATATCTAATCTAAAGATATCAGAACACTTTTGAAATTTCTTAACCTTCTCTCCGCTTTCTCAATATACCTTTTGCAATACGACTCTTTGATGAAGAATGGCTCTGACTAATCTCATGCACTTCTC
>DAOVTJ010000098.1 GCA_030633165.1 Thiomargarita sp.
CCTGGTATAGATGGTTTTGAAATATGCAAAAGAATAAAACAAGATGCGATTCTAAAAGATATTCCTATTATTTTTCTAACAGCCTGTACAGATACAGAGAAAATGCTCAAAGGTTTTCAACTTGGGGCTGTAGACTATGTCACTAAACCCTTTAAAAGTGCTGAAATCATTAGTCGCGTTAAGACACATATCAAACTTAAAGCAACTGAAGATACATTGAGACTAAATGTTGAAAAACTAGAAGCAGCCAATCGTGCTAAAAGCGAATTTTTAGCCAATATGAGTCATGAAATTCGCACACCCATGAATGGCATCATTGGTTTAACTAGACTTGCTCTGAAAACAGAACTGACAACACAACAACAGGATTATCTCACAAAAGTAGATTCATTAACTCAAGATTTATTGGGAATAATCAATGATATTCTTGATTTTTCCAAGATTGAGGCAGGAAAATTAAACATGGAATGTATTAATTTTTCTTTAGATGAAGTATTAGAGAAACTGTTTAATACAGTATATTTGAAAATTGAAGAAAAAGGGTTAGAGTTACATAAAATTATTAATAGTGATATCCCCTGTTATCTTGTGGGTGATCCTTTACGATTACTACAAATCCTCATTAATCTCACCACAAATGCTCTAAAATTTACAGAAAAGGGTCATATTCTCATAACAATAAAATTAATCAAGCTTGAAAGCAACTTTGTCAAGTTACATTTTTCGATTAAGGATACTGGTATTGGTATTGCATCAAAAACAATACCACATTTATTCGATGCTTTTACCCAAGCGAACAGCTCTACTTCCCGTAAATACGGGGGAACTGGGCTAGGATTGGCGATTTGTAAATGCTTAGTAAAGATGATGGATGGAGATATTTGGATAAAATCCCAACTGGGTAAAGGCAGTACCTTTCATTTTACTAGTGTATTTAGTCTCCAAGCAAAAAAGGAATATGTAAAAAAGCAAGACACATTCCAAATAATAAATGATTTCCAAGGCGCGCGAATTCTACTTGTTGAAGACAACTTGATTAATCAACAAGTTGCCAAAGAAACGATAGAAAGTGAAAACTTAGTCGTTGAAATTGCTAATAATGGCAAAGAAGCGATAACTGCCATTGCTCATAGTGAATTTGATGTGGTACTGATGGATGTACAAATGCCAATAATGGATGGTTATGAAGCGACACGCTTAATTAGAAAACACAAGAGCCAACTGCCCATTATTGCCATGACTGCGCACGCGATGAGTGGTGATAAAGAAAAATGCTTGGCATCAGGTATGAATGATTATATTACTAAACCCATTAATCTAGATATTTTATTTACTGTATTAGAAAAATGGATTAAGCCAAAAGCAAGAAGTAGCCCACGCCATAAAAAGAATGATGAAACTGTTGAACTTCCCAAAGAATTACCTGGCTTTGATATTGATTCAGCCCTCAAGCGGATAAATGGCAACAAGAAACTTTTTAAAAGTTTACTCCATGATTTTGGTCAAGGCTATCAAAATGCGGCTATCAAACTGCGAACTGCGCTGGATAAAAAAGACTTAGAAACAGCATTAATACTAAGCCACACACTCAAAGGCATTGCAGGGAATTTATCAGCTACTCATTTACAAGATGCTGTGCAAGACTTGGAATTTGCGTTAAAACAAGGGGGATGGAATGATATTTTGATGGATAATGTAGAGAGTTCTTTAACACAAGTATTAGAATCCATCAAAACCATAACCCAAACCAAGACTAAAATTGAAAAGATTGAAAATAATCCAACACCATTGAATATCTCAATAATCACTCCCTTAATACTTGAATTATCCAAACTGATTGAAAAACATAGCACTAATACTGAAGCTACCTTAGCTGCCCTCAAAACTGCGATCAAGGGCACAGCTTTTGTCAATGAATTAAAGCAACTTTTCAACTGTTTAGATAATTTTGAATTCGATAATGCCAAAAATCACATGAAAGTGATTGCTTTGGCGTGTGATATTAAGCTTTAAGTAAAAGAACAAAATATGAGAATAACAAACTTAAAAATAGGTCTTCGGCTAGCCCTTGGATTTGGCATCCTGTTAATTCTAACTATGATTGTTGGTATTACAGCGATCATAGAAATGCAAAATTTAGCTTCGGATACGACTAAAATACATAGACATTCCTCGGCAGTGGGTAATGCTGTTCGTGATATTAGGGCAGATATTATTGCCATGCATCGTTCTATGAAAGATGTCGCCTTATCAAAAGATCTTGGACAAATAACAATGGCGGCTGCCATTGTAGAACAGTATGAACAGAATGTTTATAAATCCTTTGAGCTTGTTTCCCAACGGTTTTTAGGTGAAAAGAGTGATGTTAAAATCGCACACCAGGCTTTTGTCGATTGGAAAAAGATTCGTGAAGAAGTCATTCATTTAATGGAAAAGGGTGAAAAAGATAAAGCTGCTGAAATTACTAAAAAGAAAGGGGCTAAACATGTTGAAGAAATGGTTACAAAAATACAAGTGATGATTGATTTTGCCAATAACCAGGCTAATCTCTTTTTTGACAAAACACAACACAATAGTCATTGGGGAATATCAATGATGATTATTCTACTGACTGTTAGTTTGATCATGAGCGTGATTATCGCAGTCATCATTACTTTCAGTATTATAACCCCATTGACTCAAATCGTTGAAAAAATTAGAAATGTTGCAAAAGGCGATCTAAGTCAAGAAGGTGAGATTTATCGTAATGATGAAATTGGTGAATTAGCGCGTTCTATCTATAGCATGACTGCTACATTAGCCAATGTGGTTATTCAAACAAACAGGATTGCCGAAGGTGATTATAAAGCTGATATTGCACCGCGTAGTAAAAAAGATCAACTGGGCATTGCTTTGCAAAAAATGACCACAAAACTTCGTCACATTTCAATCGAGAATCAAAATCAAAATTGGCTAAAAACTGGGCAAACTGACTTAAATACTGCGATGCGTGGAGATTTAGATATTATCACTTTAACACGTAAAATCATTACTTATGTTGCAACGTATTTAAAAGTACAAGTGGGTACATTATATTTATATGATGAGAAAGACAAAAAGTTACGACTTGCAGCCAGTTATGCCTTTCAACATCGTAAAAAGATAAATAATATTTTTAATCTTGGTGAAGGTTTGGTGGGACAAGCAGCACTTGAGCAACAAATCATCTCGATCACGTAAGTCCCTGAAAACTATATCTATATTAATTCCGCGCTTGGCTATGTGACACCTAGCAATATTATTATTGTCCCAATTCTTTCTGAAAATGTTCTAAAAGGTGTTATCGAATTGGGAAGCATCCAACAATTCTCTGATAAAGTAGAACATTTTTTATCCAAAATCGGAGAGAATATTGCCATTAATATTATTTCAGCTCAATCTCGCTATCAGATGCGAGTACTTTTGGAGGAAAGCCAAAAAAATACAGAAGAACTTGCCGTTCAACAAGAAGAATTAAGATCAACTAATGAAGAGTTAGAAGTGCGTAGCCAATCCTTGGAAAACAATGAAATATCACTCCGCCAACAAAAGGATGCTTTAGAAAATGCAAATAAACAACTTGAACGCACTCGCCAGGAAATAGAGAAAAAAGCGAAAGAACTCGAAATATCTAGCCGTTATAAGTCTGAATTTTTAGCTAACATGTCCCATGAATTGCGAACACCCTTGAACAGTATGCTTATACTGTCAGAACAATTGGCTGAAAATGATGAGAAAAATTTAACTGATGATCAAATTGAATCAGCACAAATTATTTATCATGGCGGGCAAGATTTGCTTCAATTGATTAATGATATCCTTGATCTATCCAAAATCGAAGCAGGAAAAATGATTCTTGATTCGCAATCATTAGACTTACTGTCTTTTTCAGATATGTTTAAAAGTAACTTTAAGGCTATTGCTGCTAAAAACGATTTAGATTTTCACATCAATTTGTCGCAAGATTTACCCCATTCCATTGAAACGGATGAACAAAAGCTTGCACAAATCATCAAGAATTTGCTCTCGAATGCCTTTAAATTTACAGCTCAAGGCAGCGTAACACTTGATTTCAAGCTTATAGATAGCAAAATAGCTATTACAGTACATGATACTGGAATTGGGATTCCCAAAAATAAGCAACAAGAAATTTTTGAAGCCTTTCAACAAGTGGATGGGAGCACCTCTCGTCAATATGGTGGAACTGGACTTGGCTTATCAATTTCTAGAGAATTAACAAAAGTTTTGGGTGGAACACTCCATTGTCAGAGTGTAGAAAAGGAAGGTTCAAGCTTTACGCTATCTTTTCCTTTAAAAAAATCTCAAAGCAAGGAAAACGTAAAACCTCCAGAGACAAATATTGAAGAAAGCTTGCCCATTCCAACGAAAGAAGAAACATCATTACCCAGTGATGAGCAGGATAAAGATCTTAATTTAAAAAACAAAAAGATCCTCATAATTGATGATGATATGCGAAACCTTTTCGCACTATCAGGGGCTCTTCAAAAAAAGGGGATGGAGATTTTTAAGGCTATCAATGGTAAGAAAGCGTTAGAAATGTTGGATAATGATCCCGCTATAGATTTAATATTGATGGATATAATGATGCCAGTCATGGATGGCTATGACACAATGCGCGCTATTCGTGCCCAAATTCGATTTAAAGATTTACCCATTATCGCCCTAACTGCTAAAGCAATGAAAGATGACCGTGGTAAGTGCATTAGCGCAGGCGCCAATGACTATTTGACTAAACCGATTGAAATTAATAAGCTATTTTCATTAATTCGGGTATGGTTATCTAAGAAGAAAAATCACTAAAGTGAGTACCCAGGGCTGTTACCCCTGGGTTAAGAACAATTTATTTTGACCGTAATAAACGAAGCGCATTCGTCACAACTAATAATGAACTTAAAGACATCCCAATTGCTGCCATCCAAGGGGCTATCAACCCCATTGCTGCGGCTGGTAAAGCTAACAGATTATAAGCAATCGCCCAGCTTACATTTTGATAAATAATATTTAATGTTTTACGTGCCGTATTAATGCCAATTAATAAATTAGGTAAATGCTCACTTAATAAAATCATATCAGCACTGGCGCGCGCAATTTGTGTACCACCTCCCATTGCAATAGAAACTTGCGCTTGGGCTAATACTGGTGCATCATTAACCCCATCGCCTATCATTGCCACTATTTCACCTTTTTCTTGTAAAGCTTTAACACGTTGTAATTTATCTTTTGGACTCAAAGCAGCACTTGCCATTTCAATACCCACAAGTTTAGCAACATGTTGAACAGCATACGCATGATCACCGCTTAATAAACTTACAGATTTTCCTTGCGCTTTTAGGGCTTCAACTAATTCTTGAGCACCAGGACGAATTTCATCACCTAAGATAAAGGCACAGAGAATAGATTCAGTATTTGCAAGCAACACCACCGTATTCTCTGTTTTTTGTAAATCTTGTTCCTGTCCCGTTTCTGAGCGAATAAAAGCTGGCGTGCCCACAAAATAATGTTTTCCTGCAATATCACCTTGCATACCTGAACCTGGATGATTAGTAACATTTGTAGCAGCTTCTCCCATAGCACCTGCGTCTAACAAGGCACGCGCTATAGGATGTTCAGAATGACGTTCTAAAGCAACTGCATACTGTAAACATTCTGTTTGGCTAAAATGAGAAAACGTTTTTGTGCTTAATAAGCGCAAATGTCCCATCGTTAATGTCCCAGTTTTATCAAAAACAAAATGAGTAGCACGCGCTAAACTTTCTAAAGCATGTCCTCGTGTTGTGAGTAAACCCACATTTGTCAAAGCACTAGTAGCAGCAGTAATAGCAGTCGGTGTTGCCAATGATAATGCACAGGGACAGGTAACAACTAATACTGCTAATGTAATCTCTAACCATGCTTCTGGATTAACATGCCACCAATAAACGGCTACACTCAAAGCTAATAGTAATACACCAAAGACAAACCATGAAGCCACCCGATCTGCTAATTGTGTAATTGCTGGTTTTTCAGATTGTGCCCGTTCTAATAAACGTAAAATCTGAGATAACACCGTATCCACACCGATTTTATCTATTTGCATTTGTAATGGATTATCAATATTCACAGAGCCCGCAATTAAAGGCTGTCCTGGTTTTTTTATAATTGGAGTACTTTCACCTGTGAGTAAAGATTCATCAATACTAGAGCTACCTTCTAAAATCAAACCGTCAGCAGGAACATTTTCACCGGGGCGAATAAGCAGCGTATCTCCTATCTCTAAATCTGCGACTAATATTGATTCCTCTTCACCTTGACATAAACGAGTTGCCATTGTGGGCACTAAATGGACTAAACTTTCAGCAGCTTGCGCACTACGTTGTCTTGCTTGTAGCTCAAAATATCGCCCTGTGAGCAGAAAAAAGACAAACATCACAATTGAGTCAAAATAAATTTGTCCTCCGTTGAAAACAGCATAAATGCTACCAATAAAGGCAAGTGTTAATGCTAAGCTAACAGGAACATCCATCCCCGCTTGTTTATGCGTGATATCGCGCCAAGTACTTGTGAAAAAGGGTTCAGCACAATATAAAATCACAGGTAATGTTAAAAATAGATTGACCCAATAAAATAAACTTTTAAATTCAGCCATGATGCCATACCATGCCCCAGCATACAGAGCAATTGAAAACATCATGACTTGCATACCCAATACACCAGCCACCCCAATACGACGCAATTGTTGTTTACGTTCGCGATCTAAAACTTGTTGTTGATGTGCAGGATCATAAGGGTGAGCAATATAACCAATTTGACTCACAGCTTGTAAAATATCACTAAGATGAATTTTTGACTCATCCCACCGAACACGAGCACGGTGAGTCGAATAATTAACTTTGACATCAATAAGTCCAGGTAATGTTCGTAAATGACGTTCATTTAACCAAATACAAGCCGCACAAGTAATCCCTTCTAAAATTAAAGCCGCTTCACGTATATTATCTTCCTCATAACGAACAAAACGTTTAGCAATAGCAGGATTATCATAAATGGTGGTTTTTTGTAGAAAATCTGGGACTAATTCCCGTCCTGTTGGTGCATCATTAGTACGGTGTTCATAAAAATCGTCTAATTTCGCATCAACAATAGCTTGTGCGACAGCTTGACAGCCTCGACAACACATAGGTTGCTCTTTACCCTTAATGGTAACAAAGACATGTAATGTTTCAGGTACTGGTAAACCACAGTGATAGCAGTATGACATCAATTGCTCCGAATGAAATTTGCAGTAACAATATATTTTGAAGTAAAATAAACACGTTGACAACATGAAGGAGAATAAAGTATGAAAATCACTTTTTGTTTTTTATGTAGTTTCTTATTAGCGACAACCAGTCTTGCGGAAGAACTTGAGTTTGGCAAAGACTTACATGATAATAATTGCACTGCTTGCCATAATAAGCCTGAATTTTATACTCATAAAGATCGGAAGCGCAAAACTTATGAAAGTTTAGAACACCAAGTCCGTAACTGTGATAATACCCTGGATTTAGCTTGGTTTGATGAGGAAATTGAAGATGTTACTTATTATCTAAATGTAACCTATTATAGATTTCAAAAGCCTGGTAAAAATTAGTCGGTTCACATCATTGGTGCGTAAAACGCACCCTACCGAGAATACTGCCATGAACAAGAAAATAGCCAAATTACGCAACACTCTCAATGAACATAATTACTATTATTATGTGCTTGATGATCCCCGTGTTCCAGATAGTGAATATGATCGCTTAATGCGAGAATTGCACACACTTGAAACAAAATATCCAAAATTATTGACACCAGATTCCCCCACGCAACGTGTCGGTGCTCCCCCTTCAAGTACATTTGCCGAAATAATTCATACTATACCCATGCTCTCTTTAGGTAATGCCTTTGAAGATAATGAAGTTTTAGATTTTGAGAAACGAGCACAGGAACGTTTAAAAGTAGACGATATTGAGTATGCTGTTGAATTGAAATTAGATGGACTTGCTGTGAGTTTACGTTATGAAAATGGATTATTGGTCAAAGCGGGCACACGGGGAGATGGTACGCGCGGTGAAGAAGTCACTAATAATGTTAAAACAATTAAAAATATACCTCTCCGTTTGCGGGGCAAGAATTACCCTAAAATATTAGAAGTACGTGGTGAAGTCATTATAAAAACAGTTGATTTTGAGAATTTTAATAAAAAGCTCGCCGCTAAAGGTGAGAAACCGTTATCAAATCCACGTAATGCTGCAGCAGGCAGTTTGCGCCAACTGGATTCTCGTAAAACGGCACAACGTCCCTTATCTTTTTTTAGTTATGCTGTGGGCGAAGGCATTGATTTACCCAATAATCACAGTGATATTTTACAACAACTACAAAAATGGGGTTTACCGATTCCATCTTATGCAAAAGTTGTTAAGGGTAGCCAAGCTTGCCTTGATTATTATCAAAACGTGTTAGCACAGCGTAATACACTCCCTTTTGGCATTGATGGTGTGGTTTATAAGGTTAATTCTATTGCAGAACAAGACACATTAGGTTTTGTTTCTCGCGCCCCTCGTTGGGCAATTGCGCATAAATTCCCTGCTGAAGAAGTGCTCACTGAATTATTAGATATTGATATACAAGTTGGGCGTACAGGCGCATTAACACCAGTTGCTCGTCTAGCGCCTGTCAATGTTTGCGGTGTCACCATCACTAATGCGACTTTGCATAATCAAGATGAAATTAACCGCAAAGATGTGCGCGTGGGAGATACGGTGATTGTACGTCGTGCTGGTGATGTCATCCCTGAAGTAGTCGGTGTTATTTTAGAAAAACGCCCTAAAAAAACTCAAGCTTTTATTTTACCTGATAAATGTCCTATTTGTGACTCAGAAGTCATACGTATCAAAGGTGAAGCGGTGATACGGTGTACTGGTGGCTTATTTTGTTCAGCACAACGTAAACAAGCTTTACAACATTTTGCCTCTCGTCGTGCAATGGATATTGAGGGTTTCGGTGACAAACTGATTGAACAATTAATAGATAAGCATTTAGTTGAAAATCTTGCTGATATTTATACTTTACCCCATGA
>DAOVTJ010000198.1 GCA_030633165.1 Thiomargarita sp.
CTTTGTGATGTCCAAACCTGTGCATTTTTAGCTTCATCTAGGTTTAAATTCTGCAAAAATGTTTTGGCATTCTGATTATTCATTTGCCCATAATCTACTGGATTAAAGATAGAATAGGGAAATTTATTTTTATTGCGAGACCATTTTTCAAGGGCTGGATAATTTATATAAGAGGGTATCCATTCGACTTGTGGCTGTTCGATTAGACTACCTGATTGGTTGCGTGTTTCAATATATTTGACAGTTTTTCCCTCTAAACCTTGAGAGCAAACTTGAATTTCCTTTCCGCCTTTACCTGGTTTACCCACTTGACCATTAAGTCCCCCTCGCAAATCAAGTGATAAGCATAATTCATTTATTTGTTTAATACGAATATTAACATCACCACCACTACCGCCTTCTCCCCCTTTCCCCCCTTCACCGCCCTGCCTGCTTGGAATTAAACAATGCCATTCATGTTCGACACAAGCTTTAGGATTGCAAACAGTGTACACTATTTTGGGACGTTCAATTTTATGACATTTTCTTGCTCTCTTAACACAATCATAACTTGCTATGCCTTGTGCTCCATTGCCACCATTTCCGCCATCACCTCCTTTTTGTCCCTTATTATCAATTTCTAATGTACCATAAGCATTAATAGCTTCAATGATAATTTGTCCTGCATTAAGTCCATATTTTCCTATTTCTCCATCATTACCTTTTAAAGCAGCCTCTTGAAATGCCACTATTTTAGCCCCTTCCTCAATTTCTAAATGTTTTGCATAAAGATGAAAAGGCTTATCCTCATGAATAATCAAAGTATTTTTTTTAAGTAATATATTATTATTATCAGGATTTTGAAGAGATTTCCAAAGTGGGTGCGTAGCATCAATTACGCCATCTATTTCAAGTGCTAATGCAAATGGATTAAACAAAAAACTGAATAGTATTAATTTTGTAATTATTTGATTTTGCATAAATTTCACCTGTTTTTATAATCATTGAAATAACTTAATCGCGCTTTCCCCAAGCGTTAGTTTCAATTTACCCTTTACCCCCTTGACATAACTTGTACATTCAATCAAATAGAGTCCACTTTCTAATTCTTTTTCTATTTTTGGATTACCATTACCACCACTATCATCATCAAAAGCAATTTGTTGTCCTTTTCTATTATAAAGAAACATATACCCATCAAAATCGCTGTTCATATTAAGTATGAGCTGCCTTTGCTTGGCTAGAGTCACTTGAAAATAGATAGCATAGAAACCATTTTTATTCAAAGAAATATTATTTTTTTGTAATGTGTAATCAGTATTTAGAGAGTAATTGCTAGAAAAGTTAAACATTGCATCAGCAATTTTAATTTGAGTATCAGACGGTGTCAAAGTATTAATCTGGTTTTGCAATATGCTAACCACAAAATCAATATAAGTTTTTACAGCATATTCAGTTGCAACACTTTGTTGACTATGCTTGCTTAATTTGCTGTCATTAGAAAATTCATTAATAGTTTCGCCAACTTGTAAGCTAAGCGCACCGTTAATATTAACTTGTCCTTTAATTTGAAGATTGTTATTGAGTTCTTCTATTGATTCAATAATTTGTATTTCGGTTGATAAGGGATGAGAACGTTGCAAGGCTTGCAATCTTTGTTCAGAAATAGGTGCTTCTCCTTGTGGATGAGCATATTCCAAAAGCTGTATTTTTTGTTGCAACATGTTAATTTGTTGTTGTTGAGCTTGAATCATGCTTTCCAAGTTACTGATTTGTTGTTGTAATTGGTTAGCATGTAAGATAGGCAAGTTTAGCAATAAGAGTATAAAGCATAGTCGTTTAATGTTTGGCATAAATACTTCCTAAATGATTTACTCAAAATCCGATTTAAAAAAAATCGGATTTCTTTTACGATTAATGTTCTCGCGTGGCAAAAAAAATAATTTCTGGCCACCGCTCTTCCATCACCGATAAATTAATTCTCGTCGGTGCAATATAAGTCAAATTATTGGCAGCATCTAAAGCAAGATTACTAAAAGCCTTGCGTTTAAATTCTTCCAGTTTTTTACTATTTTCACAATCAACCCAACGGGCGGTGGCAACCTGCACATGTTCAAATTGACAATCTACCCCATATTCATGTTTTAAACGCCAACTCACGACATCAAATTGTAGCACGCCCACTGCACCTAAAATCAAATCATTATTACTTAAAGGACGAAATAATTGCGTTGCACCTTCTTCACTAAGTTGTTGTAATCCTTTTAATAAAGCTTTCATTCTCAACGGATCACGTAAACGGGCACGTCGGAAAATTTCTGGCGCAAAATGAGGAATACCTGTGAATTTTAACTCTTCACCTTGGGTAAAGGTATCACCAATTTGAATAGAGCCATGATTATGTAGCCCAAGAATATCACCAGGCCACCCTTCTTCCACATGCTCTCGTTCACCTGCCATAAAAGTCAATGCACTGGCGACTTGTATATCTCGGTTTAAACGTACATGGCGAATTTTCATTCCCTTACTATATTGTCCTGAGCAGACACGCAAAAAAGCAATACGATCACGGTGAGCAGGGTCCATATTGGCTTGGATTTTAAAAACAAAGCCCGAAAACTTCGATTCTAAAGGTTCAATCCGACGACTTTTTGTTGCACGGGATTGGGGAGAAGGCGCTGATTTTATGAAATTATCCAGCAAAGCTTGAATGCCAAAATTATTCAAGGCTGAACCAAAAAATACAGGGGTTAATTCACCTGCTAAAAACGCTTTTAAATCAAAAGAATGACTGGCACCATCCACCAATTCAATCTCATCTTTTAAGTCATCAAGAATAAATTTTCCTAAATCAACAAGCAAGTCAGGATCATTAAGTGTAGTATAAGTTTTACCTTCACTTGCTAGCGCATTTTTACCTGGTTTAAATAACGTAATACTTTTGTCTAAAAAATGATAAATCCCTTTAAATTGCTTGCCCATACCAATAGGCCACGTGATAGGTGCACAATGGATTTTTAGGATATCTTCAATTTCATCTAATAATTCAATTGGATCACGACCTTCTCGATCCATTTTATTGATAAATGTCAAAATGGGTGTATCACGTAAACGACAGACTTCCATTAATTTAATCGTGCGTTTTTCAACACCTTTTGCCGAATCAATCACCATCAAAGCAGAATCGACGGCTGTCAAAGTGCGATAGGTATCTTCTGAAAAATCTTCATGCCCTGGTGTATCTAACAAATTAATAATAATATCTTTGTACGGAAATTGCATCACTGAAGATGTGACAGAAATACCCCGTTGTTTTTCCAATTCCATCCAATCTGAAGTTGCATGACGTGCTGCTTTTCGCCCTTTGACAGTGCCCGCCAATTGAATTGCACCACCAAACAGTAATAATTTTTCAGTTACAGTGGTTTTACCTGCATCAGGATGAGAGATAATGGCAAATGTACGTCGTTTTTCAGTTTCTAAAGAGAGTGTGTCCATATTGACAATTTGAAAAAATGTGGATAGTAGCTTATGCTAAAGAAAAATGATTGATATCTTAACATTAATATCAAAAGGAAAAAAAAAATGTCAAATCGCAGAAGGAAGCCACGATGGAATTTACAGCTATTTGTACCCTTATTGGATACAGATAGCAACAAAACATTAGGTTATATCGCTGATGTTAGTGATGATGGCATTTTGGTTTTTAGTACTGAACCTATAAAATTGAAACAAACTTTTTCTTTGCTTATTCGTTTGGAAGATTTAAAGAAATCATCTCTACATCAAAATATAAAAATTGATAAAATTGTATTTAAAGCCGAAACTCGTTGGATTGATATTGATGTCAAGCCATCTTTTAATAGGACAGGATTAACATTTGTAGAAATTGCACCTGAATCGCGTACTGCTATTGATACTTTAATACATAATGTTGCTGAGCATCTTGATTGGAATGCACTGCCCCAGTAAGATGTATCCATGCTAAGGGACACTATTTATAAACCTTTTTATTAAAGGCATAAAAATATCAGGGTGAGATAAAAAAGGGATATGTGCTGCTGGTTTAATGCAAACAGTTTGCAAATTAGGCCAGCATTGTTGACAATCTTTTTCTACCCCAATAGGGACCAGTGTATCGCATCCACCCAAACATAGTAAGGCAGGACACAAAATATGTGGTAATTCTGAGCGTAAATCAGTATTTTGTAATAATTGTAGTCCACCTGCTAAAGCACTTACTTGGGGCGCGCAAGTTTTTTTTAAAAACATTTTTAGGTAACGGAGTTGTGATCGGTTAGAGACTTGCAAAGCTAAAAAACGTTGTAAAGTACCACTTGTATCTCCTTGTAATTGTTGGGAAAATTTTTTCAACACAGCAGGTGTGATGGCATGCGGCCAATTATCAGTTGTGATAAAACGTGGCGATGTACTGACTAAGACTAAAGCACGCACAGGATAGTATCTTGCCATTGCCATCGCTAATAAGCCACCCAATGACCATCCCATCCATATCGCTTTACTAGGTAAATACGTGGCTAACTCTTTTGTGAGACTTGGCAAAGTATAGTCACACATTGGACTGCGCCCATGTCCAGGTAAATCAACTTGATACAAATGCCATTCTTGAGCCAGTTCAGCTGCAATATCATCCCAAATATCCCCATTAAAACCCCATCCATGTAATAATACTAAGGGTTTACCTTTGCCTTGTTGTTTAATATATAAACTCATTTGGATTTTTTTTCTTAATCATGTAAAATGGTAAAATGTATACAATTGACAAGGATATATTTAATGCCAAAAATAAAATTCGAC
>DAOVTJ010000004.1 GCA_030633165.1 Thiomargarita sp.
CATAAAATATATTTTTGACCATCACAACGCCGCGCTTGCAAACGTAATGGGGGTAATAGTGTTGTGAAAAACAGAGCGAGATAATTTTTCCAATGTTGTTTAGGACAAACAATTAAATATAAAAGCCTTTCAAAAAAAAATATAGGCCATATTATAAATAACAAATCAATCATCTGCTGATGGCGTGGGAGTAAATCTAATCCATTATCTACTTGCAAATATTGAATCAGAATAGCAACCAACGATAAAAAAATTATCGTTAGAATAAACATTATTTTTGCAATAAACAGTTCAATATCTTGATAAAATTTAATCATTTTGAGAATTTACAAAATGGCAGCTTGCACAATTGGTGTTATAAATATTATAATGCAAAGTTTTTACTTTATCCATTCTTAAAGGAGGGCGTACTTTCAATGCCTCAAGTCCGTGTTAGAGAAAATGAACCTTTTGAAATTGCTATTCGTCGTTTTAAACGTGCTTGTGAAAAAGCTGGTATTTTAGCTGAAGTTCATCGTCGTGAATTCTACGAGAAACCCACTACTATTCGCAAACGCAAAGCAGCAGCAGCTGTTAAACGGCATCTCAAAAAATTGAGTCGAGAGAAGTTGCGCCGCGTACGTCCTCACTAGAATTGATACTTCTCTCAATCGCTAATACCTGCCCTCATGGGTGGGTATAAATTAAAAAAATACTATGTCTGAATCTCTCAATCAACAAATTACTGAAGATATGAAAACCGCCATGCGTGCTAAGGATAAGCCGCGTTTAGGCGTAATACGTTTAATTAGAGCTGCGATTAAACAAAGGGAAATTGATGAGCGTATCAGTTTAGATGATGAGCAAGTGATAATTGTGCTAGATAAAATGCTCAAGCAACGACGTGATTCCTTAGCACAATATGAAAAAGCCAATCGCCAAGATTTAGCAGAACAAGAATCTTTTGAAATCAAAGTGATACAAAATTACATGCCACAAGCGTTAAGTGAAGCAGAGCTAGCTGACTTGATTGATAGCACAATAAGTGCAACAGGGGCAACTTCTATCAAAGATTTAGGTAAAGTAATGGGACTGCTCAAGCCGAAAGTACAAGGGCGTGCTGATATGAGGGCACTTAGTGCAAATCTTAAACAGCGTTTAACTCAGTGATTTTTTATCGTGTGGGTAAGTATTTTTTATTGTTACCCACTAACTTTTTTACTGATAACTGATAACTAATAACATCAATGCGTATCCCTCGCAGTTTTATCGACGACTTAATGACTCGTGTTGACATCGTTGATTTAATTGATAGTTACGTGTCGCTCCGCAAAACTGGTCAAAATTATAAAGCTCTTTGTCCTTTTCATCACGAAAAAACACCTTCATTTACTGTCAGTCCTGATAAACAATTTTATTACTGTTTTGGTTGTGGTGCACATGGTACCGCAATTGGTTTTCTTATAGAGTATGCCCAACTGAATTTTGTTGAAGCCATCCATGACTTAGCCTCCAGAGTTGGCATGGATATGGTGTATGAACAAGGGACAGCACCTGTATCAATCACTGCCTTTGATAATTTGTATCAAATCATGACAGAAGCCGCAAAATATTATCGTGAACAATTGCGCCATTCTCCAACAGCGATTAATTATCTCAAAAAACGTGGGATAACCGGAGAAATTGCCCGTTATTTTGGCATAGGCTATGCACCACCTGCTTGGGATAATTTATTAAAAACATTTGATAATAATGCGGATATACGAAATCAGTTACTCAAAACAGGATTAATCAAACAGAATAAAAACGGTCATTATTATGATCATTTTCGTGATCGGGTGATGTTTCCTATTTTTGATCGGCGGGAACGTGTTATTGCTTTTGGAGGAAGAAAACTATCAAAGAATGAACATGAACCGAAATACTTGAATTCTCCTGAAACCGCTTTATTTCAAAAAAGTCGTGAATTATATGGCTGGTCTTTTGCCAGAAAAATAAAATCGACACAAGGAATAATTGTTGTAGAAGGCTATATGGATGTGATGGCTTTAGCACAATATGGCATACATAATGCAGTTGCAACTTTGGGTACTGCAACAACCTATGAACATTTAAACCTTTTATTTCGCAATGTATCAGAAATAATTTTTTGTTTTGACGGTGATAATGCAGGGCAAAAAGCAGCTTGGAAAGCTTTAAAGATAGTTTTACCCTTATTACAAGCAGGACGTCAAGTCCATTTTGTATTATTACCTGACGGAAAAGACCCTGATGATTTAATACGTTTTGAAGGAACGCAAAACTTTAATCAACGTCTTAAACAGGCTATTCCTTTGTCAACATTTTTATTTAATACGTTAGAACAACAAGTTGATACTAGCAGTATCGACGGGCGAGCGTGTTTAGTGGATTTGGCAAAACCATTAATCATGCAATTACCCGCAGGACCCTATCGTGAGCTCATGTTACAAAAATTAAGCGAGTTGACTGGTGTAAATTTGATGACACGTGCAAAAAATAATGCTGTAGTCAAGAAACCTTTTCAACAACGCAAAACAAGCATGAGAGATATTTCAGCACTTGATCAAGCGATTGTGTTTTTATTACATAAACCCGCTTTATCAGTGGATTACCCTCAGAAAGATTTAGCTTTTTTAAAGCAACAAGATATTAAACTATTATTAAATCTCATTGAATTTACAAAAAATAATCCTAAATTAACACTAGGTGCGATTTGCGAACACTGGCGAGGAACAGAATATGAACAAACTATCAATCAGTTAGCCATGCAAGAACCGCTCTTTACAGAAAATGATATCAATATAGATGAGGAATTTCGCGGTGCGATTAAACAGTTGTATAAAGCTTACGTGACTCAACGCCAAGCCCAATTACAAGACAAAATTATGGACTTGTCCGTTGAGGAAAGACAAGAATTGAATTCTTTATTTCAATTTATGAGTCAAAAATCACATTAATATCAATTCTCTGGATGTTTGATAGTTGATAACTGATAACTGATAACTGATTATGAATCAAGAGCAACAGCAATCACGACTAAAAATACTCATTGCTAAAGGCAAAGAGCAAGGTTTTTTGACTTATCACGAAGTCAATGATCACTTGCCTGATGATATTGTCGAACCAGAACAGGTTGAGAGTATTATCAACATGATCAATGATATGGGGATTGTCGTGCATGAATTTGCACCTGATGCAAATTCAATATTAATGACCGATGCCATCGCAGATGAAGATGCTGCTGAAGAAGCCGCAGCCGCTCTAGCTAATGTTGATAGTGAATTTGGACGTACCACTGATCCTGTACGTATGTATATGCGTGAAATGGGAACAGTAGATTTATTAACGCGAGAAGGTGAAATAAAAATCGCGAAACGGATTGAAGACGGTTTAAGCCAAGCTCTGTCAGCACTTGCAACACATCCTGATATTATTGCTGAGTTTTTAAAATACTATGATAAAGTTGAAGCTGGTGATCTCAAACTATCAGATATGATGAATGGTTTTAATCATCATGTTGTTATCAAGAAGATTGAAGAAACTGGAAATCTTGATGATGACGAAATTATTGATGATGAAGCTGCTGCGATTAATGAAGAAGCTTTGCGTGTTGCAAAAGAAGCCCATTTGCGTTTTTCCCATTTACGCGAATTACATACTCGTTTGATACAGGCTGAAGCAACACATGGGACGCAATCACCAGATTATTTGCGATTACGTCAGGATGTGGCAGATTGTTTTTTACAGTTTAAATTAATACCAAAAGTGATTGATAATTTAACTGCTAAATTACGGCAAACAGTCAACTTGATACGTGAACAAGAACACAAGATTCGAGATATTTGTGTGACCAAAGTGGGTATTAATAAAAAAGAGTTTTTGTCTTCTTTTAAAAATCATGCGACCAATCCGCATTGGGTGTCTTTATTATTAAATACTGGTAAATCTTATGTTCTCGCTTTAAAACAACATCGTGAAGAATTAACCCGTGCACAAGAAAAACTGATTGATTTGGAAAGAAAAAGCCGCTTGAAAATTGTAGATATCAAGGAAATTAATCGGCGTATGTCAATTGGTGAAGCTAAAGCACGGCGAGCCAAAAGGGAAATGATTGAAGCTAATTTGCGTTTAGTCATTTCCATTGCGAAAAAATACACCAATCGTGGTTTACAATTTCTTGATTTAATTCAAGAAGGTAATATTGGTTTGATGAAAGCGGTGGATAAATTTGAATATCAACGGGGTTATAAATTTTCTACGTATGCCACATGGTGGATTCGCCAAGCTATTACGCGCTCAATTGCAGATCAAGCCCGTACGATTCGTATTCCAGTTCACATGATTGAGACGATTAATAAACTCAATCGTGTTTCACGGCATATTTTGCAAGAAAAAGGTCGTGATCCCACGCCTGAGGAATTGGCAGAACGTTTAGAAATGACAGAAGATAAGGTACGGAAGGTGCTACGGATTGCTAAAGAACCTATTTCTATGGAAACTCCGATAGGCGATGATGAAGATTCACATTTAGGTGATTTTCTTGAGGATACTAGCATACAAGCTCCACTTGATGCTGCTACATTTGAAGGGTTGCGACGTGCAACACAGGATATGCTACATGGCTTGACTTCCCGTGAAGCAAAAGTTTTACGTATGCGTTTTGGCATTGAGATGAATACTGATCATACTTTAGAAGAAGTGGGTAAACAATTTGATGTTACTCGCGAACGTATTCGTCAAATTGAGGCGAAAGCGTTACGTAAATTGCGTCATCCCAGTCGCTCTGAACCCTTACGTAGTTTTATAGAAATAGAATGAAAAAAAAGGGTTAGTTTTTTGTAGGGTGCATTTACACACCTTTTGGACTTCATTGGTGTGTAATGAGTCCCTACACTACTGTCAAGTTTTTATATGGGTTTTAGAATTCTGTTTTTGTTGCAAAAGGGCTTGCATCTGACTACGATATTCTGCAGTATTCACCGCTATCCCAATATGAGGCATCACTTGTTCTAAAAAATCTTGTTGTACTGTAGTGAGTTTATGAACAGTCGCGAGTTCAATGACACCTTTAACTACATTTTCAAAGCTAAAGGGTATCACAAGAATGTTTTTAGGGAGAGACTTACCTAAACTAGATTGAATCTGAATATAATCCTTTGGCACATCTGTCACAAGAATTTTTTGTTTTTCTAGCACAGCTTGTCCAATCAATCCTTCACCGAGTTTAAAGTCAGTTGCTATGCTTTGAGAGTAAGCATAGCTACTTAGAAATTTAATGTTGATGTTTTCTTTATTATCTTCAACATAATAGAAAACACCTATTTGGGCTTTTACATAAGGCGTGATAAAGTTAATTATCTTTTTGGCGAGTGTAATAACATCTTGTACACCGCTCATTTGCTCATTTAACTGCGTTTTCCCTGTTTTTATCCAATCTTGAATCACGTTATTTTTAGTGATTTCTGCCAACTTAGTCGATGCCGTTTCTAAACTATTTTTGATTTGGATAAACTCTCCTTTATATTCAGCTTGGGTAGTAATGGATTCACCTTGTGCTATTTTTTGAGAAACTTGAACAATATCATCAATCACCGTTTTAAAGGACTTAGCAATAGCGTAAATTGATTGTTCTATTTGACCCATTTCATCTACTGAAGTGAATAAGTGTTCTGCTTGATTATCCAACGTTGCACTGATTTGACCTGCGACCATTTGATTAGCAATCTGATTTACAATATTTACTGCTTTCAAAATTTGAGTTGTTACAAAAATTCCAAGAATAACCGAAATTATAATTAAAATAATAACCATAATTTGTGTTATTAAGAGTAATCTTTCGGTTTTCTGTATATATTCTTTTACTTCATCTTGAGTACGTTTATCAAGTAATTGGAAGAATTGATCGATGGGTGCCATAATGTCCGCTTTATCTTTATGATAATGTACATCATGCATAATCCGTCTGGCCATTTCTAAATTTGGTTTACCTTTTTTGACATAATGACCTGTGCCGTCATCATATAAACCTTTTACAGCATTCATGGCAATTATTTCAGTGGTGACCAAATGATCAGAATTTTCTTGGGCTTTATGTAACTGAGCAAATTCATCATCATTAAATCCCGTTTCTCTCATGAGTTTTTTGAGTGCCTTGATTTGACCATCTGGACGTGGTTTATCGCCGTAAATCAACATAAAATCCCAGTAAATCCGATTATAGTGTTGGGGACGGGCTTTTTCTCCATTTCGTATTGCGAGAATATCCCAATACATTTTTTCGTATTGAGAATCTCCTGTAATCACATAAGTTCTAGCCATTCTCGTCAAATCATCAGAACTTTGCCTAAGTTGATCGGCGAGCAAATAGGATTGATAGCGTTGTTCTTGCTTTTTGAGAAGAATATTTTCATTTTTTTTCATCAAAATATTAAGTCCCCCCAAAATGAGAATACCCATAATAATGAGAAAATAGCTCATAATGAGCAATTTTTTAATGGACATTATTTCTCTTAAATATTTTTGTTATAATAATTTGACATGATAACATGATACTTTGGAATTTTGAGTTATCTTTAGCAGCCTGGAGAAACTAATGAAATACTTGAATGCATTGGTATTCATAATCTTTATCACTTTTATCCTGTCGCCTTATTTTTCTCTTTATAAACTACAGGCAGCTGTTACAAAGAATGATAAAGTTGCATTTGAAGAATTGATCGATATTGAGAGCATACGTAAAATAGATAAAGAAAATATTGCATGGCAAATTAAGCATAATGTTGGCTCTCAAACAGATATTATGTCTGAATTCATGCGTCAAGGGGCGCAAGTTTTTGGGAATGCGGCAGTAGATACGATAATAGATAGTAACGGAATATTTACTCGTTTGCGTCAAATTGCTCCCCTATGGGAACAAGTTACTTTTGCTTTTTTTGAATCACCGACCCGTTTCATGATTAGAATGGGTCAATTTGGTCATAATCCTCTCCATATTCAGATGACATTACAAGATTGGACTTGGCGTATAACAGCTATTTACGGTTAAATAAATGCAGAATTTAGAAGAATTACGCCAACGTCTTGCAGAATTTGCTGAGAAACGCGATTGGGATCAGTTCCATTCACCTAAAAACCTCAGTATGGCATTAATTGGAGAGGCAGCAGAAGTTGTCGAACATTTTCAATGGATTAATGAAGATGAAAGTTATCAACTATCTGCTGAAAAACAGCAGGCGGTGAGTTATGAATTAGCTGATGTATTGATTTATCTCATTCGTCTCGCTGATAAATTAGATGTTGATCTCATTGCGGCAGCTGAGGCGAAAATACAAATCAATGAAACCCGTTATCCTGTCAAGCGGGTAAAAGGTGATGCCCGCCGTGCTGATGAATATTAATGCGCAAGTAGTCGTACCATCAACAATTTTTCTACATTGTTTAATAATTGACTGATGGTATCAGGATCATTGTTTTGTTGGGCTTCTGCTGGAAGTGCATTAATCAGGGCACGAAATTCACTACTCAAGGCTTGTAAACCTTCAGTGTTCTCAGGTAATGTACGTAGAAAATATTCCAATTCACCAAGTGGTCCTTCTTCTTGTAAAATGTTGGCATGAAGGGATTCAGTTTTTAGACTGATTTTTTCTACCCAAATATTACCTAAGCTCGTTTCCATTGCAGCAGAACGAATTTCATTTATCCAACGTTCAGGATTACTGTGTAATTCATTATGTACTGCACTAGCCCCTTCAATAATAAAACGTAAGGCTAATGGTCTTTCCTCTGCATTTTGCCAAAATTCTGCAACTGCATCACGTGATTTTTCTATCACTTCTTCAGCTTGAAGCATTTCACTGGTATCTATTCGACAAATCTCCCAACGCAAGACATCAACTGAAATATGAGTCACATTGGCTTGTCCGTTG
The DNA here is from genome assembly GCA_030633165.1 of Thiomargarita sp. Classification (GTDB taxonomy): domain Bacteria; phylum Pseudomonadota; class Gammaproteobacteria; order Beggiatoales; family Beggiatoaceae; genus DAOVZS01. The sequence continues at coordinate 7,926 of DAOVTJ010000004.1, forward strand.
TCTACTTGAACTAAGGAACAACCTTTAGCCCCAGTTTCACGAACATGTCGCCCTTGTAAGTTGCCTGAAAAAACGACCCAAGGATTTTGATGTAAAATTTCATGTCCATGAACATGGCCGAGTGCCCAATAATCGTAACCATGTGACAACAAACTTTGCAGGGAACAAGGGGCATAATTAGCATGACCTTCGCGACCATTTAAAGCAGTGTGAAGTAGACCAATATTAAAATAATCAGGGAGAGCTTTGGGATAGGCGGCACTTAGGTCATCTGTGATGGATTTGTTGGCAAAGCTTTGTCCATGTATTGCTACCCCTAAGTCTTCTAATAATTTTGTTTCTGGTTGAATTTCACTAAATTCTATTACATTATCTGGTAGCTTTAATTGTCGTGTGATAATATTGCCCGCATCATGGTTGCCGCGTACCATAAAAACTGGAATATTTGCCTCATGCAAACGGCTCATTTGTTTATTGAAAAAGAGTCCTGTGTTGTAATCTTTCCAATCACCATCATAGATATCACCAGCCAATAATATAAAATCAACAGCTTCATTGCATGCCAATTCAATCATATTAATAAAGGCTCGTCGTGTAGCACTTTGCATTTGCTCTATGGGTGCTGCTTCGTAACGTACTAGCCCCCGTAAAGGACTATCTAAATGAATATCAGCAGCGTGAATAAATTTCATATTAGCGCCTCAGCCATTCCCTGTTGCCCTGGACCATATAAATCTTGAACAATTACGGGTAGTGCTGCAATGTGGATGATGAGTTTATGTCGGATACGCCAATAAGAATCCAAGGTGAGGTACCCTATGATTTTTATATCATCCTGCAGCACTACCGTATTTCTTCTTTTGAGGAGTAAAGATTGAATCAACGAATGTTGATTTATTTTTAGCAGATACATCCGTGAACTATTAGTTTCCAGAGTAAAATCTTTAAAGTGGGCAAGAAAAACACCTTGCCTACAATATCATTTTTGGATTTTAGATTTAAGTGTAGGTAAGCGGGGCGTCATAATTTGTGAAAAAAGAATGAACTATCCCCACCCACCTTTCTTGTAGAATTCAATGAGTTAGGACTACTGAGATAAGTTCATCAAACCTTAATATTCGCTAATCTGATTCCACTCAGCATCTGCCAACCATTGGGAAGGATTAGATAAAAAATCAATTAGTCCACCAAGGACTTGATAGTGTTTACCCTCTTCTTCCGCGATTTTTAATAACATTTCTTTCAAAGCCGCATCTTCTACTTCATCCGCTTTTTGCAGGTAAAACTCTTGACTTTTCTTCTCATGATGTTGAACTTGTCGAAATAAATCGATTTCATCTGCCTGAACTTCAAGTGTTGTATCCATTTTCATCCCAGAAAAAATCTTTTTCACATTGGGGAAAATAGCATCATTTATTACTGGAACATTAGATTTGTCCTTGAAAGCTTTGAAAACATTGTAATGCTCCACCTCGGATTCAGCCATCTCGAGCAGTATTTTCTTCATACCAGAATTATTTGAGCGTTCTGCTAATTTGCGATAATGAGCTTCGCCTTCTATCTCCACTTTCATCGCATATTCGAGAATATCCACCATATACAATCTCCTAATTGACTGCTTTTGATAGCGGTACTAAATTACCGCCACGATATTGAATAACCCCTGCCTTAACGATTTCCATTGCCCTAGAACGGGCTTCTTTTTCATCACATTGAACAAAAGCCTTCCGTTCTTCAATTAAACAATTGACTAAAAGAAATGATACAATTTCAACAGCCATTGATTGTTTGGCAACTTTGTCAAGCTTGAAATCATTATTTTCTATTTGTTTTCTAAGTGTATTAACAACTGTAACAACGGAATCATTTAACTGTTCTGATGCTTCTTGATAAATTTCTCGCATGGAATCCTCATTTAAACTAAGATAAACTCTGCCACAAACACTTGCCCCCACTTGCTTTATCAATCGCAGATAAACATTGAAGATGACTTTGTAATTCTTCTTCAGTCGGGATAAGCACAGTTAAAGCGGCTCTTTGTGATGACAAGCGTATAATCGCATTATCTTCACTCTTTTCAATTTTATTATCCACCGCTAATAAACTGGTTTGCCCCCCTGTCATCATTAAATACAACTCAGCAAGCAGTTCAGAATCAAGCAAGGCACCATGTAATTGACGATTAGAATTGTCTATATTATAGCGTTTGCATAATGCATCAAGGTTATTTTTTTGACCAGGATGAAGCTCCCTGGCAAGCTGCAAAGTGTCAAGAATTTGACAATATTGATCCAGCGGTTTCCAATTTTGTTTAAGTAATTTCAATTCATGGTTGATAAATCCGACATCAAAATTAGCATTATGAATAACCAATTCTGCCCCTTTAATAAAATCCATGAATTCATCTACAATATCAACAAAACGCGGTTTATCTTGGAGAAATTCATTAGTGATTCCGTGAACACGTATTGCTTCAGAATCAATTTTGCGTTTAGGTTGTAGGTATTGGTGATAATGCTGTTTGGTAATATGTCGTTCTAAAAGTTCTATACAACCAATTTCAATAATACGGTGACCCTCAGTGGGGTCTAGCCCTGTGGTTTCTGTATCTAAAACTATTTGACGCATAAAGTCTCTCGGGGCGTGCTAACTGCTTCCGTTATTAACATCGGTTGAGTCATCCATTTTGGACCAATAGGGGTTAATGTTGCAACACGTTTTTTTGCAACCAACAGATACACTAAACCAAAATGGTTTGCCCAATGTGAACCTATTTTTTCCAAGAAAATAGTATAGGGTTTCAAGGAATTATTAAAAGGAAGGGCAAAAAAAAATGTTTCTTGTTTTTCCAAATCAAAACCCAGTAAAGCTAACCAATCTTTTAAGCGTACTACTGGCAAAGAATTACAGCATGATGCTTCACTGAAAGAATAACGCCACAAGCTTAATGGATTAAAGCCCAATATAACCAAATGACCTTCTGGAATTAATATTCGCTCTACTTCGCGCAAAATAGCATCTGGTTTTTCTTCAAATTCTAAAATATGGGGTAACACCACCACATCAACACTATCATGGGCAAAAGGTAATGCATCAGCAAATGCATGAACACTGGAATAGGTATGACAAACCATTTGAGCTGACTGGCTTAAAACACAACGATGCCTAATGAGACTACTTTCTAGTAAAGAACCATAAGCAAAATTGCCAATTTGCAACAAATGATAGCCAAATAAATGTGGCAAAATCTGTTGCATGGCAGAAGCTTCTTCACTTAATAATCGTTGTCCCAACGGTGTTTGAAACCAGCTTGAAAGTTGTATAGAACAACGCTTGTTCATACAAATCTAAAATGGCATTTTAAAGCCTTCAGGTAATGTCATACCACCTGTTAATCCAGATAATCTCTCCTGACTGATTTTATCGACTTTATGCACAGCATCATTGACAGCCGCAGCGACCAAATCTTCCATCATTTCTTTATCTTCACTCATCAAATTGGCATCAATATCAACATGCAACACATCATGTCGCCCTGTCATCATCACTTTAACCATGCCAGCACCAGATTCTCCAACAATTTCCATTCGTGCTAATTCTTCTTGAGCAGTTTGATAATCCGTCTGCATCTTTTGGGCTTGTTTCATTAAGCCGACAAGTCCACCTTTCATTTTTTATCCTCTAAGAAAATTGATAGAAAGCAACTAAAAACGACTTATTGCGCCAGTTTTTGAGTTAGTATAGCAAATTCTTGTTTCATCTGCTTATTTTCAAATCCTAATAAATCAGGGACTTGGATAGTAAGCAATAAATCAAAAGATTTTTGGCTTGTTCGTAGTAAATTCACTAATTCACCGCTAAGTCTCACCGTTTTATAGGTGTTTTGTGCGATTCGTAAATCTGTTGTCGTTTTCTCCATTGCCCTAACCATCTTGCCACGTTGCCCAATTAAATGTCGTTTGTACAAGATAGCAGTTTGTAAAGTCAACTTTTGAGCCTCAAGATTAGCCATCAAATGCTGATGACTGTTTTGATTTCTCTCTCTACGCAAAAAATAAATGGTATCCATTTTGAGGATTTGAACCTCTTTTACAATTTTACCGATCCTGGGCAAGTATTTATCATCAATATTACTGATAAAAGTATTTTGCATGTGTAATAATGTTTTTAATAAAACTGTATACATACCATAATAGCGTTGACTGATATCAATATCTTCACCTGTATTGATAGTCAGTTCCATCAATTGTTGGCTGATTTGTTTAACATTATCATAGACAATACTACTTTTAATAATATCATCTCCCACAACACTTGATAATAACACCTCTAATTGGTCTGGTGTTATAAATAAGCCTTTATCAGCGAGTTCTTGGGCAAATTGATCTTTGAGTTCAGCAATTTTCTGATTTTTTATCTTAATACGAGTTTTCAGTTCCTCAATCTTTTCCTCATAATCCTTCACCGTCTTTACCCACGGCGAGCTGGTAGGAGCTGTTACTTTGGCTTGGTGATATTCAGAAATCTCTTTTTTGAGTGCTCTAATTTCCTTTTCAATGAAACGGATGTTTTGTCTTGTCTGATCAGAGTTAGAAATACTTAAAATGCCTACCGCTTCATCAAGTAATTCGTTGATATCACTCTCATTATCTTCTTTATCTCTCAATATCCAAGCTGAGTCTGGTAAACTGTCATGTTCACCTTCTAGGCGTAAAACTTCATCAAGCGTCGGTGTGACTTTTGTCCAAACTTGTGCAAAAAGAGCATCTTTTTTTTGCTGTATCTCCAAAATATCAAGGCCTTGCGTGGAACTATCCCACATATCTGTCATAGCTTCTTTGGACTTATCCCACCAAGAAATCTCGCTATCCCCTTCAGCAGCGACACTGGCTGCCATCATAATCAATAGCAAGAATGATAATGGTATTTTCAATATCTCTTGATTCATTCTTAGACTCCTGTTCTTAATTTATTGATAAAATTTTTGCATCACAATTCTCTTTCATATAGCTCACAAAAGGTTCTTTATCAAGTTTGTTCACTGCATATTCTTGAGATTTTTCTTGCACACGTTGTTGTTGGTGCGCTGGTGTTTCCATCACGTGATCTTCTATAGAGATTTGCACACGTATATTTTCTCCAAGAGATTTTCGTAGTATGCTTTCTAATTCTTTTTCTCTCTCTCTATTAAAAAAAGCTTTACGATTGCGTGGCAATACCAAATGCAAAATATCACCTTCGCGTTTTTTTAAGACACAATTAACAGCTAATTGTTTGAGCATACCAGGAAGTGCTACAGCCTGTACAATATTTCCCCATTCATCAGTATTATTGGTGCTATTTGATGGCTTTGCGGTGGGCGGTGCAGGCACATTATTTATTGGAGTTGTTTTTTTTTGAGATTGAATGGGTACTTGATTATCTGGACGAAATGCTAACATACGCAACATTACCATTTCAAAACCACCGCGTTGTTCTGGTGCTAATGGTAAATCACGACGCCCTAGTAAAGCAATTTGATAAAATAATTGCACATCTTCAGGCGATAATTGTTCTGCCAATTCTACAATCGCTTGATTTTCGGCAGGTACAAATTGTGCCAAAGCAATGCTTTGTAATAAAGAGATAATTTCTCCTAAAACAGTAACAAAATCTGGATTTTGCTCTGCTAATTGGGCTACACGTTGCAAAACACCAGGGGCATCTTTAGCAGCTAATAAACTCACTAATTCTAAGACCACATTTTGATCAAGAGTACCTAACATGCTAGCCATATCATGGCTTAATAATTTTCCTGCGCCATAAGCAATCGCCTGATCTAATAAACTTAAAGCATCCCGTAAACTGCCATCTGCTGCTTGTGCCAATAAGTCTAAGGCTTGATCTTCATAACTAATCCCTTCATCTTGAATAACCTTGATTAGATGTTGAGTAATTTCATCAATGGGCAAACGTTTGAGATTAAATTGTAGACAGCGCGATAAAATAGTTGGGGGTAATTTTTGTGGATCAGTTGTAGCAAGTAGGAATTTAACATGTGCAGGCGGTTCCTCCAAAGTTTTCAACAATGCATTGAAACTGTGGCTGGATAACATGTGTACTTCATCAATGAGATAAACTTTATAACGTCCCCGTGTTGGGGCATATTGTACATTTTCCAATAAGTCGCGAGTATCTTCGACTTTGGTACGTGATGCGGCATCAACTTCGATTAAATCAACAAAACGCCCTTCATTAATTTCACGACATGCAGAACACTCCCCGCAAGGATAAGCGCTTACTCCCTTTTCACAATTAAGGGATTTTGCCAAAATACGTGCAATCGTGGTTTTTCCGACACCACGTGTCCCTGTAAATAAATAGGCATGATGAAGACGATTATTTTCTAGCGCATTTGTCAAGGCGCGTAAAACATGGGCTTGACCAACCATTTCAGGAAAATTGCGGGGACGCCATTTGCGGGCTAGGACTTGATAAGCCATATTAGTATATTAGTTATCAGTTATTAGTCTTGTATGGCAGTGTATAAAGGATAAAATGAGGGTGGCAGTCTGCGCCAGCCACACCCCGGCACACGCCGTTATTGCTGCCGCTGCTTCCTTCCGGACCTGACGGGGTTCACAATAAATACGTTGCGAGGGGACAAACACAAACTACCATAAATTGGCGGAGAGGGAGGGATTCGAACCCTCGGTACGCCAATAAAACGTACACACGATTTCCAATCGTGCTCCTTCGACCGCTCGGACACCTCTCCATGTAAGAACGGTTTAAAGTATTCTATCAAAAAACAGATTGCAAAGTCTAGTCTTTTTGGAAAAAAAAGTCAAGATAATCGCACTGCCTTTAAAAAATTTTAGATAAGCATACTTAATTTTTATTAGAAAGTCAAACTTGATGAACAAATTCTAAATGGGGCGACCCAGGGGCAACGCCCCTAGGTACGGATAAAATCTTAATTAAGGGTGATAATTGGAGAAGAATTTGACAAATTGCCCATTGATACCAACATTTCATTCATGCGTTTTACAAATGTGGCTGGATCATCAAGCTGTCCTCCTTCACTCAACAACGCTTGATCAAATAAGATCAATGCCCATTCATTAAAACGGGTATCATCCTTTTCTTCTTTCAGCGCATTTACAATTGGATGTTGTGGATTGATTTCCATGATAGGTTGACTACCAGGAATACCTTGTCCTGCTGATTTAAGTAGACGTACTAAACTGGCATCCATCGCATTGTCATCGGCGACGATACAGGCCGGTGAAGTGGTTAAACGGTGTGTAATCCGTACTTCTTTGATCTTATCACCTAATGTCGTTTTGAGGCGTTCCAATATGGGTTTAAAGTCATCTGATGCTTTTTCAGCCTCTTTTTTCTCCTCTTCATCTTCTAAACTGCCTAAATCTAATTTACCCTTGGTCACTGATTGTAAGGTTTTACCCTCAAATTCATTGAGATGACTGCCCAACCATTCATCAATTTGCTCCGAAAGCAACAGCACTTCAACGCCTTTCTTACGGAAAATTTCCAAATGAGGGCTGTTTTTTGCGGCAGAAAAACTGTCAGCAGTGACATAGTAAATCTTGTCTTGACCTTCTTTCATGCGCGTCACATAGTCTTCTAACGACGTCGTTTGTGTGGTATTATCATCAAAGGTGCTTGAAAAACGCAACAATTTGGAAATACGTGGCTTATTACCTTGATCATCCACAACACCCTCTTTGAGTACTCTGCCAAATTCTTTCCAGAATGTCGCATATTTTTCAGGGTCATTTTTCGCTAAATTCTCTAATGCACTGAGAATTTTTTTCACAGCACCTGAGCGAATTGCATCAAGTTGCTTGTTATGCTGTAAGATTTCCCGTGAAATATTCAGCGGTAAATCATTACTATCAATAACACCGCGAATAAAGCGTAAATAAGGTGGTAACAATTTATCATTATCATCCATGATAAACACGCGACGCACGTATAATTTCACCCCTTTCTGATTGTTACGATCCCACAAATCAAACGGGGCGCGGGCTGGAATGAATAATAATGTGGTATATTCACTCTTGCCTTCAACTTTGTTGTGAATATGCGTTAATGGTGCTTCAAAGTCATGAGCAACATGTTTATAAAACTCGGTGTACTCTTCATCGGTGATATCCGTTTTAGAACGTGCCCATAATGCGGTTGCCGTATTCACCACTTCATCTTCGATGATTTTCTTATCTTTATCTTCTTCATCAATCGTGACTTTTTGCATCACGATAGGTAAAGTAATATGATCTGAGTATTTTTGAATGACGTTACGCAAGCGATAATCAGATAAAAACTCATCTTCTTCAGAGCGCAAGTGCAAAATAACTTCCGTACCATGTTGCTCTCGTTCAAGCGTTTCAATGTTATACTCACCCTCGTTGCTAGATTCCCATTTGACCCCATGAGAGGAGTCAAGCCCCGCTCGACGCGTGAACAAGGTTATTTTATCAGCGATAATAAAAGCGGAATAAAAGCCAACCCCAAATTGTCCAATCAATTGGGTATCCTTAGCTGTATCACCTGTTAGAGATTTAAAAAATTCTTTCGTACCTGATTTGGCAATGGTACCAATATTATCAATCACTTCTTCACGTGACATACCAATACCATTATCACGTACAGTGATCGTCTGAGCATCTTTATCAAAATCTACCCAAATCTTTAAATCTGTTTCGCCTTCAAACAGGGCATCATCTGATAAGGATTCAAAACGTAATTTATCAGCTGCATCTGAAGCGTTAGAAATCAATTCACGCAGAAAAATCTCCTTGTTGCTATACAAGGAATGTATCATTAAATCAAGCAATTGCTTGACTTCGGTTTGAAAACCTAGGGTTTCTTTATGGGCTTCAATAGTCATTTAAGGTTTCTCGTTAGTATAATATAATTATACCTAGATATAGGGATATACTAAGCAGTTTCAATAAGAAACTGAAAGATTAATATGATACACTAACAAACACTACACTAACAGACAGTCAGTTATGGCTAATTCACTCTGTTGTTTGTGTTGGTAATTTCTATCTCATATACCAGCACCCAAATGATGGGCGAGAAAAAATATGTTGTCATTATTTATCTCTTATTTGTCAGAATTATCATTATTGGTCGTGGAATTTTTCTCATTACATCAAGATTTGTTATGGTTATTTACTGTTGCAATTGATTTAGCCATCGCACTCTTACTTTATAAAATGTTTGGCAAAATGGGCTTATATACTGTTGTGATACTCAATGTTATGTTGAGTAACCTGCAAGGCCCGAAACTTACTGTTATTCTGGGTATGGAAACCAGCTTGGGTGTCATACTTTATTCTGGTATCTATTTTGCTACGGATTTATTGAGTGAAAAATATGGTCGAAGAGAGGGGCAACGTGCTGTATTATTAGGGTTTGTAGCTAGTATTATTATGATCCTTGTGATTTATATCAGCTTACTGTTTTTGCCTTCACAAATACCGAATCATGCTGAATTTGCTGGTAATATACATGATGCAATGACCACATTATTCGGTTTTACACCACTTTTTGTTTTTGGATCTCTTTTTGCGTATTTGGTTTCACAAAGTTTTGATGTTTGGATATTTCATTACTTTAAAAAGGAAACGGGAGGTAAACATCTTTGGTTACGAAATAATGTATCAACCCTATCATCTCAAGCTCTTGATACAGTATTATATGGATTGGTTGTGTGGGCGCCTGTTGTTGGTTTAGAAGATGCCTTTTATTTAGCAGCCGCCAAATATATCTTTAAAGCTATTATTGCACTTATAGACACTGTATTTATTTATTGGGCACGAACTTGGGATGTCCGTGATACAGATTGGAATGAAGAAATAGAAGAACATAAACAAGATAAGCAAGAAGGTGATTTATTTGTAGATGCTTGGCAAGGTAAAACGCCACTGTGGAAAGTTTTCTGGATTTATAACATATTTTTTGGCGTAATACTTTTTACGGTGCTTACAGCAATCATCGTACTAATATCACCTATGGCAGGTAATCTAATACAAATTTTAGCGTTTATTTTGGGCGCACCATATATTATATGGGTTCTTATATCTATGTGGAGAAGTGCCAATAATTCATCTACACTTCCAAGATTTCTTAGTAGACTGTGGGTCATTTTCATTCTTTTTACTCTTGTATTTATGGCTTTCTCATTACCATCAATATTTTTTTAGCATATAAATGAAACAGGCTTTAAAATGGAATAGACGTTATAAGACAATGCAATTACCTGAACCCTCTCAGGTACTTGCGACTTTTACACATTTATTACCCCCCACTGGCACTGCTTTAGATTTAGCATGCGGTTTGGGGGCTAATGCCCTTTTGCTTGCGCGTCATGGTTTAGAGACTTATGCTTGGGATTATGCTGAAACGGCACTTAAATCTTTACGGACTAGCGCGCAAAGCGAACATTTGCAAATCCAGATAGAATTACGTGATATCGTGATATCACCACCGCCAGCCAATATGTTTGATGTTATTGTGGTTTGTCACTTTTTAGATAGATCTTTAGTGCCAGCTTTAATGCAAGCCTTAAAACCGAATGGTTTATTGTTTTATCAAACATTTACGCGCAACGCCACTTTTGGTCCCAAAAATGATGAATTTCGTTTAGCACAGAATGAATTATTGCACTTGTTTAATAAATTGCAGATCATCGTTTATCGTGAAGAGGGGAATATTGGAGATATAAGGCAAGGTTTTCGTAATGAAGCCTTGTTAATTGGAAAGAAGATGGTGAAAAAATAGACGTTAGGAACGTACTATTCCCTTGTTATCACGGGATTGTGAGAATGTTTTATGCATGTTTTTAAATGATTTCCTTGGCATGTCTTTAAAATATTACCAACATGCAAGGGAAACTGCTCTGTCGCACGATCTTGAAAATAATAAGTTAAGGTGCGTTGTATCACAGGAAAAGCAAGTTCATCCCAAGGAATCTCATTTTGACTAAAAAGTTGTACATCCAAACTTTCAATACCAGGTGCAAACTTTAAATCACGCAATTTGGTGCGAAACATCATATAAACTTGACTGATATGGGGTAAACTGAGTATGACATATAGACTAAGTGGTTCAACATTAGCCTTAGCCTCTTCCCATGTCTCGCGGATTGCCGCCTGCTCAACTGTCTCATTATTCTCCATAAATCCTGCTGGTAAGGTCCATAATCCATAACGTGGCTCAATCGCACGTTTACATAGTAGGACTTTGTCTTCCCATACGGGCAAACAACCTGTGACAATTTTCGGATTTTGGTAATGGATAATGTGACAATCTTCACACACAAAGCGGGGTAAATTATCCCTCTCTGGTACTTTATACACTATACGTGCTGAACCACACTCACTACAAAACTTCATATTGAGGGATATTAAATTTCGTTATTAAAAATGGTACTCCATAGGGGACTCGAACCCCTGTTTCCGCCGTGAGAGGGCGATGTCCTAGGCCACTAGACGAATAGAGCAAAACACTAAATATTTTGCGTATATTATAGAATGCAAAATAAAAAGTCAACTATAATTGTTATTATTTTTTTTTATAGGTATGTTAATATATTTTATCAGGCTACTTTTGTAATGGATATTTTTTACAAAACTTTCCTTAAAGCTTGAAGAAAAGCATCATTTTCTGATGGAAGTCCCACCGTTACCCGCAGATGTCGCGGCATCCCATAACCACCACCAATCGGACGCACAATAACGCCTTCACGTAGTAAAGCCTCATAAATTTTAGCCCCATCATTAACATCCACAGCTAAGAAATTTCCTAAAGAAGGGATATAAGATAAACCCATTTTTTCAAATGCAGTCATCAATTGCTGCAAACCAGCACGGTTTAAAGCAATGCTTTTACTGAGATATTCTGTCTCATTTAAACTAGCTGTGGCAACAGCCAGTGCTATTGAATTGACATTAAAAGGTTGCCGTACTCGATTTAATATATTAGCCACATCTGGATGAGAAATTGAATAACCTACCCGTAATCCTGCTAATCCATAAGCTTTTGAAAAAGTTCGTGTCACTATTAAATTAGGATAATCTGTGATCCAATTTAAACTATTAGGATAATCAGGATTTTCAATCGCATATTCAAAATAGGCTTCATCTACAACAACAAGCACAGGTACTGTCTCTAAAAATTCTTTTAAAGTGGCTTTATCAACCCAAGTACCAGTGGGATTATTTGGATTTGCTATAAATATTAGGCGCGTATTATCATTTATCGCTGCTTTCATAGCATTCAAATCATGTCCCCAATTTTTTGCAGGCGTCACGATAGCAGTAGCACCGATAGCTTGCGTCACAATCGGATAGACAGCAAAAGCATGTTCTGAAAAAATGATACTGTGTGTTGAGCTGACAAAAGCACGTGCAATCAATTCTAAGATATCATTAGAGCCATTACCCAAGGTAATCATATCCATGTTGACACCATGTTTATGAGCTAAGGCTTTTTTGAGGACAAAACCATTGCCATCAGGATAACGGTTAATATCTTGTAATGAGTGCACCACCGCTGGATTTATTCCCAATGGATTCTCATTTGATGCCAATTTTATTGCATTTTTTATCCCATATTCACGTTCTAATTCTTCAATAGGTTTGCCAGGTTGATAAGGCTGCAAACCTTGTACACCAGGGGTGGCAAGTTCAAAAATATTACTCATATTAGGGGATAGGAGCCAAGATGTTTAATTAATGAGGTATGTTTTTCTAAAGCTTGTAGAGATTTAACAATAGGCGCATCTTTGATATGTCCTTCAATATCTATAAAAAAGACATATTCCCAAATTCCTTGTCGCGATGGGCGAGATTCAATACGTGTCATGCTAACATTATTTTTTGCAAAATCTTCAAGCAGCAAGTATAAAGCCCCAGCTTTGTTGGGTGTTGATAACAGTAAGGAAGTTTTATCATGACCTGTTGGCGGGACTTCTTGTTGTCCTAACACAGCAAAACGGGTTGTGTTATTGATATCATCTTCGATACGAGAAGCAATAATCTTTAGTTGATAAATATCAGCTGCCATTTCTCCTGCAATAGCAGCGGTATTAGATTCATTAGCAGCACGGCGAGCAGCTTCTGCATTACTATTGACCGCAATACATTCGATTGTGGGAAATTTGTTATTTAGCCAACTGCGACATTGGGCAAAAGATTGCTGATGGGCATAAATTCGCTTAATTTTCTCCCTATTCCCTGTTGAAAGTAAATAGTGATGAATAGCTAAGTCAATTTCGCCACAAATTTTCACTGGTGTGTTGATAAAACAGTCTAAGGTTTGATTAACACCGCCTTCTGTCGAGTTTTCCATTGGTACGACACCATAGTTTACACTGCCCACTTCGACTTCTCGAAAAACTTCATTAATCGTTTGTACTGGGCTATATTGTGCCGCATGTCCAAAATGTTTTAAAACAGCAGCTTGAGAATAAGTGCCAAGAGGACCTAAAAACGCTATATTAAGCGGTTTTTGTAGGGCTAAACAATCTGACATAATTTCTCGAAAAATCCGAAGAAGGGTCTCATCTGGCAATGGTCCTTTATTACGTGCGAGGACGTTACGCAAAACTTCCGCTTCACGTTCTGGGCGATAGAAATTAGGATTTTTCTCTTTGGCAGATTTAGCCTGCGCCACTTCTGTTGCTAAACAAGCACGTTGAGTGATAAGTTCTTGAATTTGTGTATCTAATTTATCAATACGGACACGAATATTAGCTAACATGAAGTCATCTCTAGGTTAATGTTAATCCAAGCGTATATAATGTATTCTTGCTTACACCGGTAATTTCACTCGTTAATTTCGCAGCTTTTTTATTTGGTAGCTCTTTGCGTAATATCTGAAAAATTCGCTCGGCTTCTGGATTTAAAGTTTTATCATCAGGTGCACCATTTATAACTAATACAAATTCACCTTTTTGCCGCTCCACTGGTGTTGTTACCCAGTTAAGTATGCCTGCCAATGTATCCCGATAAATTGTTTCATAAATTTTGCTTAATTCTTTTACTAAGACGGCTTCTCGTTCTTCGCCAAAGATTTGCACCATGTCATTTAGACAATCAAGTATGCGGTGCGGTGCTTCATAAAAAACTAATGTCTTTGTTTCTTTTAATAAATTTTCTAGGCGGTGACGACGTGCAACCGTTTTAGCAGGCAAAAAACCTTCAAATATAAAGCGATCTGCTGGAAAACCAGCGACTGAAAGTGCACTGATTAATGCTGAAGGTCCAGGAATTGGCACAACAGTGATTTGATTAGCTAGGGCTATTTGTATCAAATAACGTCCAGGATCGCTAATGAGCGGTGTACCTGCATCACTGATGAGTGCGATACTTTCACCTTTTTGCAAGCGTTGCAATAATACATGAGATATTTGCCGCTCATTGTGTTCATGTAATGATTGTAAAGGGGTTGTAATCCCAAAATGTTTTAATAAATGGTGACTGTGGCGAGTATCTTCAGCCGCAATGAGATTAACTTCACGCAAAACAGTTTGCGCTCGTGGACTAAAATCTTGTAAATTACCAATCGGGGTGGCAACGATGTAAAGTGAACTATCAGTTATTAGATGCATATTGACACACACTCATTTTTAATATATTACTTATTTTGACTTTCATTATTTATTACTACAATTATGCCTATTCGTATATTAACGTATTTTTTCATTTTAGTCTTATCAGGATGTGGTCCATCCTCTCCTGTCAAAGAAAATAAACCTGCTGTTGTAAAAAAGTTGATAAAATCACCAAAAGAAAAAACAGGTGTTCAATTATCAACAATACAAGCTGATCTCAAAAATAACAAGTTGAATAATGCAATTATTAAGTTGCAAAAGCTTGATATCAGTCAAAGTTATGGGTTGGAAATCCCTGTTGAATTGGTACGTATAAAGATTGATTTAGAAAAGAAACGTGTTGTTCAAGCTTTGAGACGACTTAAAACTATCAATCCTAGCGCATTACCAATGCCATTACAAATAGAATATTACCAGCTGCATGCGCAAGCTTTGAATGATAAGGGTCATCGACTAGAAGCAGCACGACTGTGGGTAGCACTCAATCACTTAGAAACTGTAAAAATGACAAAGATTGAGAGCCGTTTTTGGCAAGAGCTTGGGGTTGATTTACTGATGTTATTTCCTGCCCAGTCTGTAGAAAAAAATAATCAGCTTTTATGGCAAAGTCTTAAATCTGTAAAATCGCTTAAATTGAGGCAAGTCAAACAAATTTCAAAGGATATCTTTTCAGGTTGGGTCGCTTTAGCCTTGTTAGAGAGGACGTCATTACAACAAGGGATTAATAATTGGCGTTTGCGTTTTAAAAACCATCCTGGAGAGCAGGTTATCACAGTAACACCGCCTTCGCTCAAAAAAATTGCTTTAATATTACCACCGCTTTCGACACCTTTTGGTGCTGCGGGTGAGGCGATTAAAAATGGCTTTTCTGCTGCCTCTCAAGCTGATAAAAATAAAAAACGTCCTGAAATTGCGATTCATTTTGCAAATGTGAGTAATATTTCAGCGGTGTACCAAAAGGCGGTGGATGAGGGTGTTGATGTTGTGGTAGGTCCTTTGAGAAAGGAGACTATTAAGGCTTTACTCTCTGTATCTCAATTGCCTGTTCCCACTTTAGCTTTAAATATTTTGAAAACACGGGTATTTATCGGCAATTTATATCAATTTGGCTTATCTCCTGAAGATGAAGCGAGAGAAATTGTAAAACGTGCTTGGGCAGATGGACACAGATCAGCAGGAATATTAGTCCCTGATGGTTTGTGGGGAAAGAATATTTTAGAGACATTTAAAGCAGAATGGGAGGATTTTGGAGGAAATATCACCATTAAACAGATGTATGGTGGAGATTTTCATTCTTCAATTCCATTGGCATTCCAGGAGATTGAGAAAACAGATATGGTGTTTATGGTGGCTTTGCCGCAACATGCTTCAACAATTCTCCAATTTTTACGTCCAAATAATAAACCTATTTATAGTATTTCTCGTATTTATGCTGGTACACCTAATCCGCAACGTGATGCTGGGCTTGAAGGTGTGATATTTGTGGATATGCCTTGGGTGTTAGATGAAGAGAATAAATTGGAAAAATATAATCGTTTATATGCTTTAGGTATTGATGCTTATAATTTATTGCCCAAGCTTCAAAATTTCAGCACTCTGCAATGGCAAGGTTACACAGGGCATTTATCTGTCAATCAGAATGGGGTAATCCATCGTAATCAGTTGCCTTTTGCACGTTTTGTTGATGGAAAACCACAAATCCTTAAATAATTAATATGAGTATTTCGCGTGGTCAATGGGCGGAAAATTTGGCACATATTTTTTTATGTGAGCAAGGTTTACAAGCGGTTGAGCGTAATTTCCGTAGCAAAAGGGGAGAAATTGATTTGGTCATGCTTGATCATGACATTTTAGTATTTGTAGAAGTACGTTATCGAAAAAATCAATGTTATGGCGGTAGTTTAGAAAGCATTAATGCGCGTAAACAGCAACGAATTTTAATCACAGCCGATTATTATTTATATTCTCATCGGTGGGCACAACAACATGCTTGTCGTTTTGATGTTGTTTTGCTAAGCGGTGCGATAGATAATCCTCAATTGCAGTGGATCATGGATGCCTTTAGATAAAATTATGAGTTCTCACAACCCTCGCAAACGTTTTGGTCAACATTTTCTACATGATAAGTCTATTATTCAACGTATTATCACAAGTTTTGCGCCTGAAACGGATCAACACATTGTAGAAATTGGTCCTGGTAAAGGGGCTTTAACACTTCCTTTACTTCAATTTCAGTGTCAATTTGATGTTATAGAATTAGATCGTGATCTTATTGCTTTTTTTGAAAAAAGAGAAAATGAGCACTTTCGTGTTCATCAAGCTGATGTTTTAAAATTTGATTTCAATACTTTAGTCATTAATAAGAAATTACGGATTATTGGTAATTTACCTTATAATATTTCTACACCTTTATTGTTTTATTTAGTTTTATATGCGGATAAGATCCAAGATATGACTTTTATGTTACAAAAAGAGGTGGTTGATCGTATGGTGGCTTTGCCTTCGACTTCAAATTATGGACGATTATCGGTGATGTTGCAATATTTTTGTCAGATTAAGAAATTATTTGATGTGAGTGCAAATGCTTTTACACCACCGCCAAAGGTGGAATCAAGTATTGTGCAATTGATACCCCACCGTACACCGCCTGTAACAGTGCTTAATCAGAAAAATTTTAGCAAAATTGTTGCTTTAGCCTTTTCACAGCGGCGAAAAATGTTACGTAATACCTTGAAAACGGTTTTTTCGTCTAAGGCGATAGAAGCTGTAGG
The DNA here is from genome assembly GCA_030633165.1 of Thiomargarita sp. Classification (GTDB taxonomy): domain Bacteria; phylum Pseudomonadota; class Gammaproteobacteria; order Beggiatoales; family Beggiatoaceae; genus DAOVZS01. The sequence goes on from DAOVTJ010000004.1 coordinate 25,326, forward strand.
GGTTAATCCACAAGCACGTGCCGAAACTTTGACACTTGAAGATTTTGCTCGATTAGCAAATAGTTTGGATTCTATTTTGGGATAAAAGAGGAAAAAAACATGAAAAAACTTCTTTTAATGATACCCTTTTTATCAGCATGTGTGAATGCTCCTATTTCTCAAACACCACCTGTTATAGAGGAAATTACTCGAACACAGCCTCCTAAACGCGGTATTAAACCAATAATAGTTTTGAATCATAATCGTCAACCGCTCTTATCCTACAATAATAGTTATGCCCTGATTATTGGGCAAAGTAAATATTCTAATGGTTGGAGCTCTTTGGCAACAGTGCCCAGTGAAGTGACAGAAGTTGAAACAGTACTTCAAGAACAAGGTTTTGTTGTTGAAAAGCACCTTAATCTTAATGCCGTTGACTTAAAAGCGAGTTATACAAATTTTATAAAAAACTATGGTTATGAGCGTGAAAATCGCTTATTATTTTTCTTTTCTGGGCATGGATATAGCCGCAAAAATGGGAAAAAAGGCTATATTGTGCCAACTGATGCACCTAATCCCAAAATTAAAGGTAAAGAAACTGCTTTTCTTCAAAATGCGATCAGTATGACTCAAATTAATGCCTGGGCGAAAGAAATTGAGGCATTACATACTTTATTTCTTTTTGATAGTTGTTTTTCTGGAACTGTTTTTCAAAATAAAGCGATATCTGATGCGCCACCTTATATCACCGAAGCGATTAAAAATCCTGCACGTCAGTTTATTACTGCAGGTAGTGCAGATGAAATGGTACCTGCCAACAGTGTGTTCACACCTGCCTTTGTCAATGCGTTACGCTATAAAAAAGGTGATTTAAATGGAGATGGTTATGTGACTGGGGTTGAACTTGGCTTTTATTTAGCGAATGAGGTGCCAAAACATGAACCAGACCAACATCCACAACATGGTAAGATTAAAGGTTATGAATATTCTTTAGGTGATTTTGTTTTTGTTCTTGATAATGAAAAACCTACAGCATTGCCGCCTCCTCCCATGATCAGTACAAAATCACCAGTCCTTCTACCTCAATTCCGCCAAGACGCGCCTGAAATAATGCGTTTAAAACGGGAAATTGCACTCGCAAAACAAGAAACTGCGGATTTACGGCACGAGAAAGAACAAACAGATTTAGCCAAGATAGCTTTAAAAAATGAACAAAAGGAAATTTTAAAATTAAAAAAAGCAAAGGCAGTGGCTGACAAGAAGAAAGCAGAAATGCGTAAAAAACTTGAAGCTGCTAAAAAGCCACCTCTAACAGGAATGCGCTACACAGACAATGATAATGGTACTGTCACAGATAATAAGAGTGGCTTAATTTGGATGAAAAATGCAGATTGTTTTAGAAGAGTAAATTGGAAAAAAGGTATGGAACTTGTGGCTAATCTTAGTTCAGAAAGTTCTAAACACTGTGAACTTCATGATGATTCTCAAAAAGGTGATTGGCGTTTGCCGACTAAAAATGAGTGGGAAGCGATGATAAATGCGACATATAGCTTTCCTATACTTTCTAATGCTGCAGGAACAGAGCAATGGACAGAAGGTGATGCATTTACCCGTGTGACCCCATCGTGGTATTGGTCATCCACTATGGACAAAAACAGTGCATGGAGCATGTTCCTCGGTGATGGTGTCATATACTTAGATACCAAACTTAATGCGCACTACATCTGGCCTGTTAAAGAGATAAAATGAGAAAATGTAGGGGGCACCCTACATTACACTACCAATTTTTTATAAGATGGAGTATGTATTATTGTGTTGAAAAGACAAAGTATTTTATTTATTTTAGGTAACATTTTTCTAATCAGTACAGCTTTAGCCGACAAACAAGCCATTAATAATACATGTGTTGGTTGTCATATCAATATTAACCCTGGCATTATCAAAGATTTTATTGATAGTCCCATGGCTAATCCACCAGAAAAAGTGGATGCTGTTGTTTGTGCAGATTGTCATGGTGATAAGCATAGCACCGCAACAGATTACCAGAAAGCCACAATGCCCACAGCGGAAACCTGTGGCGAATGCCATATTAAACAATTTGAACAATTACGTGGTGGAAAACATAATCTCGCTTGGTTTGGGATGAAATCGCAAATGGCTTGGCATGGTCAGCCTATGGCTATCAATCAAGAGGGATATCAGGGATGTTCAGGGTGTCACAAAATTGGGCAAAAGGGTTTGATAGGTATCACACAAGGTGTGATTGAAGAACTTGAATATGATGAGGGTCATGAAATGGCACAATATCATTATGGTAATGCTCAATGTGATGCCTGCCATACCCGCCACAGTTTTAGAAAATCTGAAGCGCAAGATCCCAGAGCATGTTCAAATTGTCATAATGGTTTTGAACATCCCCAATGGGAAATGTATATGTCTTCTAAACATGGCATTATTTGGGATATTGAGGGAAATAAGGAAACTCGTCATGGACGTGCACCCACTTGTCAATATTGCCACATGCCAGAGGGCGATCATGGCGTGGTAACCCCGTGGGGATTTTTGGGTTTGCGTATTCCTAGCAAGCATAACGTTCTTGCGCTTATTAATATTGAACCTTCACTTGAGAAGTCTTGGAAAGAACTTGCGACTATTTTGCCAGAAGGCAAGTATATAGATGTCGATGATGATCCCCAATGGGTATTTGATCGCGCTTTAATTTTACAAGCTATCGGTGTATTAGATGAAAATTTCCAAGCTACAGAGCGTTTTGTTGAACTTATCACTCAAAGCAAAACGGCACGTGGTCCAGAAGAATTTAATGAAATTCGTCGCAATATGAAGGCGATATGCAATGAATGCCACGCTAAGAGCTTTGTGAATGAGCATTTCAAAACTTCTGATGAAATTATTAAGGCTGCTGATCATGAATTTGCTAAAGCGATTCAAACAGTGCAAGCTTTATATCGAGATGGTATTTTAAAAGCGCCTGTCAAGGGGAAATACACCCTCGACATTCTACAATTATATAAGGCGAAAAATCGAGTAGAGCAAGAACTTTATTTAATTATGTTGAAATATCGTCAACGCACTTTCCAAGGTGCTTTCCATGCCAGCAACCATTACATGCATTGGTATGGGTGGGCACCGCTAAAAGCAGCTGTCAATACTATTCTTGAAGAAGCCAAGAAAATGCGTGCTGTTCATGCGGCTAAAAATAAATAAAGTCGTTATATATTAGTGGTGCATGCACCACTAGGTTAATTAGCATATTCATCGCCATGTACACTAGAATATTTAAGAAATAATTATGCCATCAATTGACTCACTAATTGAACGTGCAACTCCAGAAGCACGACTACTATTATGGGTGGTGACTTTAGCGCCAATCCAACCCGTACCATTTTGGCGATTAGAGCTAATTTTTTATCAAAATTATCAATTGGAAATAAAAATACCCTCAATTGATTCTTTATTACAGGAGCTTATCGTTTTAAAACTTTTGCAAGAGGATAAAAATAGGAATGTGCCGCAATATAGTTTTGAGACGGTTGTGGGTGAAACATGTCGGGAATGGATGAATAAGCATCCCAGTGATAGATGGATACTTGAGGCAACGAAAATCGAGCAGATTTATAATCAAAAGTATGTACCCGTCTCTGGAAATCTGCAACTCAATGTAACAAGTGAGATTAGCATCAGTAGAATAAAACAACTGATAAGCCAATATTCAAAAGATATTTGTTTTGATAACATGCCACAATTACCCTGCGCCATAAAGCAAATTTATATAGAAAATTATCAGGGTATTATTAATACTCATGTTAGTAACATTCCTGTCAATTCGCAATGGATCTTTTTGACTGGTGAAAATAGCTTTGGAAAAACTTCCGTTTTACAAGCGATTGCTATTGGTTTATTTGGAAAACATGACAAAAAAAGAATATTGACTGAAGATGAGTGTCAAATCTGTATTGAATTAAAAAACAATGGACTTGACCACATTAGTCATTTAGGCTTGCAACCATTTACAAATTTTGTGGCTTATG
>DAOVTJ010000183.1 GCA_030633165.1 Thiomargarita sp.
CAATGATTCCAGAAGCAGCGGTTGCCATGCTAGCTAGTGCTCGTATCGGGGCAATACACTCTGTTGTATTTGGTGGTTTTTCGCCTGAAGCCTTAAAAGATCGCATTTTGGATTCTGGTTGTGATGTGGTTATAACAGCAGATGAGGGATTGCGGGGTGGACGAGCAGTGCCTCTCAAAGCGAATGTGGATAAAGCTCTCAAAAATTGCCCCAATGTTCAAACGGTGGTTGTGGTTAAAAATACCGGGCATCATGAAGATTGGAAAGAGGGGCAAGATATTTGGTATCATGAAGAAATCAAGAAAGCATCTCCAAATTGCCCGCCAGAAGAAATGGAAGCGGAAGACCCCCTATTTATTCTCTATACTTCAGGTTCTACAGGTAAACCTAAAGGTGTTTTACACACTACGGGCGGATATATCCTCTACACCGCCATGACCCATAAATATGTTTTTGATTATCATGACGGTGATATTTACTGGTGTACAGCTGATGTGGGATGGGTCACAGGACACTCTTATATTCTTTATGGACCATTAGCTAATGGTGCAACAACTTTAATGTTTGAAGGTATACCTACTTATCCTGATGCCAGCCGCTTTTGGCAAGTTGTGGATAAGCATCAAGTTAATATTTTCTATACTGCGCCTACCGCAATTCGTGCTTTAATGAGTCAAGGAGATGCGCCCGTCAATGCGACCCGTCGCACCAGTTTACGTTTATTAGGTAGTGTTGGAGAACCAATTAATCCAGAAGCTTGGGAATGGTATTATCATGTTGTTGGAAAGGGACAATGTCCCATTGTTGATACATGGTGGCAAACGGAAACAGGCGGTTTTCTCATTACCCCACTACCTGGCGCGACAAAATTAAAACCTGGTTCAGCAACGCGACCTTTTTTTGGCATTGTACCCGAGATTGTCGATAATGAAGGTAATGTTCTTGAAGGGGTAGCCGAGGGTAATTTGGTTATTACTGGTTCATGGCCTTCTCAAATGCGTACAATTTATGGCGATCATCAACGCTTTATTGAGACCTATTTAACAACATATCCTGGTAAATACTTCACTGGGGATGGTGCACGTCGTGATGAGGATGGCTATTATTGGATAACTGGACGTGTTGATGATGTACTCAACATTTCGGGACATCGCATGGGAACAGCAGAGGTAGAAAGTGCGTTAGTATTACATGAAGCCGTGGCAGAAGCCGCTGTCGTGGGTTATCCCCATGATATTAAAGGGCAAGGTATTTATGCTTATGTCACTTTGATGGCAGATAAAGAGCCAAGTGATGAATTACGGCAGGCATTAATAAAACAAGTTCGTACAGAAATCGGTCCTATTGCCTCTCCTGATATAATTCAATGGGCACCTGGTTTACCTAAAACGCGATCTGGGAAAATCATGCGTCGTATTTTACGTAAAATTGCAACTAATGAAATCGAAAATTTAGGTGATATCTCTACATTGGCTGATCCAAACGTTGTTGACAACTTAATTGAGCATCGTATTAATAAATAATACTCATTAACAACATTTATCTTCATGGAAGATAGAGGATGAGTAAAAGTAGTGCCATTTTTGTTTTGGCACTCAAGCTATTTTATTTTGATTATCCACAAGATTCAACTGCTAGAATATGGAGACTTTTTTTGAACACTCACTCCCCAATTAAGCTAGAACTAGAGAATTTTGCAATAGAGGTTTTGGAAAAATCCAAAGAAGTCCCCGTATTGGTTGACTTTACAGCAGAATGGTGTGCGCCATGTCAAGTTATGATACCCATATTAAACCAACTGGCAGCAAGCTCAAAAGGAAAATTTATCATTGGTAAAGTAGATACAGATGAACAACAAAAATTAGCGGGACAATATAATGTTCGCGGTTTTCCTACATTCAAACTCTTTCGACATGGCAAAGTTGTAGAAGAAACAACTGGGGTACAATCAGAAAGGATCTTACGCGAAATGATAAATCATTATTGCATTTAATCGGTAACAAGAGGATTTTGAATGAATAAGCTACACCGTGGCATCATTGTCGGTATTCTCAATGCCTGTATTTGTAGTACGAGTTGGGCAGCAACATTTATCAAACGTCGCGAAATGGGACATATACAAGAAATCACTATCAATGAACAATATGCTCGCATAAATAGCTCTGATCCAAAACAATACACCTTAATAGATTTTCAAAAGGGAAAAGTTTACCTTATTAATAATAAGGAAAAACGCATGATTCAAATGGAGATTATTGGAACAGCAGCCAAAATTCCACAAAATATGCCGCAACAACACCCATGGAACCGTGCTGTTAAAACAAAATTAGTTAGAAAAGGCAATGGTCCCAGGATTGCTGGTTACCATACTGTTAAATATCAGCTTAAAGCAGATGGTAAAGTATGTTCTGAAAATTATTTTTCTCAACAGGCAGGCGAAGTTGCACATATAAAAAACTTTATTCAAGCCATGTCTAACATGTCAAATTCTAGGAAAATCAAAGGAATACCCCTCCCCCCTTGCCAAAAAGCTTATGATAAATTTGAAGCAAAATCTATGGACTTTGGTTTTCCAATGAAAAGTACTCTAGGACAAAAAAGTGATAAGGTAAGATTTCAAATTATTCAGATTAAAACGAATGTGACTGTAAAGCCTGAGATTTTCACTCTACCGCGGGGCTACAAGGTAATGAATGAACAAGAGATGATCGAAGAAGGGCAAGCAAAAAGGCGAGAATGGATGGAAAAATCCCATCAAGGTAGAAAATACTAACAAAGATAGCGACGCTCAGCGTCGCATTTAAAAAGAACTACTTGTTGACTGTATTCTTCTTGGAATCAACTATCGGCTTTTCCTTTTTACGAAATATCACCTTCTGAATATTTCCAGTTTCAGGTGTATAAAAAATTTTTGCGTTATAATGGATTGTGTTAGCATACGATACTTTTATTTTAACCCATTTATAAATACTAGGCAAACCTGATAATACTGCAATTATCAAAGCTAATGATTTAGTATTTGATGGATTAACATCTAAACGCCCCTTTTTTTCAGTAACAGCTCCTAACCATTTACCTAAACGCTTGGGAATTTTATTAATTGACACTTTGCCAAGCATACTTACCGTAATCATCTGAGGATGAGCAGCCATCGAATTAGAAAGCTCGTGATCAAATGTATTTGTATCCATAAACGTCAATTGAGTTTTTTGAGAGTCTGGCGTAATGGCACAACTACTAAGGAACAAAAATGTGAAAAAATAAACTAGTTTCATAAAAAATCCTCTATTGATATATAATCATAAGATAATTAATAGGCGAAAAAACTATTATTGTCAAGACAAATCTTATTAAATACATTAAAATTTTTTATCATGTTATCTTTCTTATTTAGCCGTTTACTCAGCACATTGACAGTTGTACTGGGTGTTATCACCTTAATATTTCTACTTATTCACATGGTGCCTGGTGATCCAGTGCAAGCCATGCTGGGTGAAACAGCAACACCAACCGATTTAGAAAGTTTACGACAAGCATTAGGCTTAGATCAACCATTGTTGACACAATGGTGGCTTTATATGAGCAATTTATTGCAAGGTAATTTGGGTGATTCTTTATATTCTAAAGAGCCCATTATCGACATACTGATCGAACGTTTTCCTGCCACTTTAGAATTAGCACTTGCAGGATTATTAGTCGCCGTATTATTAGCCTTACCACTAGGTAGTATCGCAGCTTTACGTAAAGATAGTATTTATGACAATGGTGCGATGATGTTTTCTTTATTAGGTGTTTCTATTCCTAATTTTTGGTTAGGTCCCATGTTAATACTCTTATTTTCTCTCACGCTAGGCTGGTTACCTGTTAGTGGGCGAGAAGGTCCATTATCACTAGTCTTACCTGCCATTACCTTAGGTACTGCACTAGCAGCCATTTTAGCCCGTATGGTACGTGCGACTTTATTAGAAGTCCTAAATGAAGACTATATTCGCACAGCCCGCGCGAAAGGTTTACGTGAATCAGCAATCATCATTCATCATGCCTTACGTAATGCCTCTCTCCCCATTATTACTATTCTAGGATTACAATTAGGAACATTATTGGGTGGTGCGGTGATTACAGAAATCATTTTTGCTTGGCCAGGGATTGGACAATTAACCATTGAATCTATAGAGCGGCGCGACTATCCCTTAGTGCAAGCGTGTATTTTAGTCATTAGTTTAAGTTATGTTTTAGTTAATACTTTGACCGACATTTTATATGCTTGGTTAGACCCACGGGTGCGTTACAGTGTTTAAAACTCAAATAATTATCCCTTTAATAATTTTATTACTTTGGCTTGTATTAGCAATATTGAGTCCTTGGCTCCCCTTAGATCCAAACCATATCATTTTGCCAAATATCTTACAACCACCCTCATCAATAGAATGGTTAGGCTATGATGACTTAGGTCGTCCCATTTTAGATCGTTTAATTATGGGCGCAAGAACATCATTTTTTGTCTCATTTTGGGTTATTTTTGTCTCATTAACTGTGGGCACATTGGTTGGTGCATTAAGTGCTTGGTTTGGAGGTTATATTGATTTTATTTTTGTACGAATCATGGATATATTTTTAGCTTTTCCAGGTATTTTATTAGCTATTGCCTTATCAGCCATTATGGGACCAGGAATTGAAAATGTTGTCTTTGCCCTTTCAGTCGTTGGCTGGGTCGGTTTTGCCCGATTAACACGAGCACAAACCTTATCGTTAAAACGTAGAGAACATGTTATAGCAGCTATTGCTTTGGGTGTCAAAACCCCGCGTATTTTGCGCTATCACATTATCCCCTTACTCTTGGCACCGCTTATTATTGAAGCCACCTTTGGTATTGCAGGTATTGTCATTGCAGAGGCAGGATTATCATTTTTAGGCTTAGGCGTACAACCGCCTGCTGCTTCCTGGGGCAGTATGATACGTGATGGGACAAGCTATATGCTGGTTGCCCCTCACATGGTTTTAGCGCCAGGCTTTACCTTATTATTGGTAGTATTATCTGTGAATATTTTGGGAGATAAGTTGCGAGATCTGTTGGATGTTAAAAATCATAACACCTAAGGAAAAAAAATGTCACTTGGTCCATTAATGATAGATATAGAAGGTCATACTCTAAGTTACGAAGATCGTGAACTATTGCAACATCCCTTAGTTGGCGGTGTTATTCTATTCACTCGGAATTATGAATCAATTGAACAACTCATCACACTAAACACAGAAATTCACGCCATACGTCAACCATCCCTACTAATCGCCATCGATCATGAAGGAGGACGAGTACA
>DAOVTJ010000197.1 GCA_030633165.1 Thiomargarita sp.
AATATAAATATATAATAAAGCTTTAGCTGTATGTGCTAAGCGCGGTGTCAATTTCTCATCACGCATAGGTCCAGGCGTTTCTGCTCGATACAATTGCATGCCGCCAATACCTAGTAATGGCAATACAGCTATTGTCAACACGATAATGCCGAGCCCACCTAACCATTGTAATTGTTGGCGATAATACAAAATAGACTGAGGCAAATTATCTAAATGATTAATCACCGTTGCCCCAGTGGTCGTAAATCCAGAGACTGCCTCAAATACTGATTGAGCCAGATTCAATTGAGACATGAATAAAAATGGTAAAGCACCCACGACACTCAAGACAATCCAAAATATGGCTGTAATTAAAAAACCATCATGTAAATGCAAATCTTTTTTTTGACACCTGGAGGGAAACCAAAAGAGCGCACCTGTACCAAACATGATAATAAAGGTAATGAAAAAAGCCATAAAAGCACCGTCTTGGTACCATAAAGATACCCCTATCGGGGGTCCCAAGCTAAAACTGAATAATATCAATAACAGTCCAAGAATACGTTTAATAATAGAAGGTTGTATCATGCGCTAAGTTTTAGAATACTTGCGTATGTACAATTGACCGTATGGTGCGATGTTAATACAGCCATCCCCCCTTTTTTAGCATGTGTATCAAGTAAATTTTCAATCATCTGGATAGCAGCTTTATCTAGCGCGGTAAAAGGTTCATCAAGTATCCACAAGCGTGCTTTACAAACTAATAATCGTGCCAATGCAACACGACGTTGTTGACCTGCAGATAAGGTGCGTGTTGGGACATCTTCAAAACCATATAAACCGACTTGATCTAAAACATCATCAAAATCAACAGAAATCGGTGTTGCTGCTAAAGCTTGTGCCATCGCTAAATTTTCTACTGGTGTTAAATCTGCTTTAATACCATTAGTATGTCCGACATAGGCTAATGTAGCCCAATAACTTGGACCAATATCTTGAATATCCTGATTTTTCCAATATACTATCCCTTCCGTGGGTAAAGTTAAACCACATAAAATACGTAATAAACTGGTTTTACCACTCCCATTATGACCCTCTATTTGGAGCAATTGTCCTTCAGAAAGGCCAAAATTTAAATCATCAAATAGTACTCGATCGTCGCGGATACATTGCAAATGCTTAACTGCAAGGCGTTCTTGTGTCATAAATAAATTTAGGGGAAGTAAAAAAGTAGTATAATAACACGTCCAAATGTGCTTTGAACATAAGTTTATTGAAAATTTAATAAATGGAAAAATTTTATGAATATAACTGATTTACTCACTTTTGGTGTGAAAAATGGCGTCTCTGACTTTCATATTTCTTCAGGGGTGCAACCTATGGTACGCATTGATGGAAAAATGCGTAGACTTGATTATCCCACTCTTGATGCTACCCAAGTGCGTGACATGATTTATGATGTCATGGATGATAGACAGCGCAAGGAATATGAAAAATACCTGGAATGTGATTTTTCTTTTCAGATTCCAAAAGTGGCACGCTTTCGCGTCAATGTTTACGTTCATAATCGTGGGGCAGGTGCGGTTATTCGGACGATTCCTTCTACAATTCTAAGTTTAGAACAATTGAAAGCACCCAATATTTTTAAGAAATTTGCTATGACACATAAAGGACTTGTTCTCGTCACAGGGGGGACAGGTTCTGGTAAATCAACCACATTAGCTGGGATGATGAATTTCCGTAATGAAACAGAATATGGACATATTCTCACCGTTGAAGATCCTATTGAATTTGTTCATGAAAGTAAACGTTGTTTGATAACCCAACGTGAAGTTAGACGTGATACCTTAGGTTTTGATAATGCTTTGAAATCTGCTTTACGTCAGGATCCTGATGTTATTTTAGTGGGTGAATTACGTGATTTAGAAACAATTCGCCTTGCCTTAACTGCTGCAGAAACAGGGCATGTCGTCTTTGGTACCTTACATACTAGCTCTGCAACAAAAACCATTGATCGTATCATTGATGTTTTTCCCACAGCTGAAAAACCCACTATTCGTACGATGTTATCAGAATCCCTACAAGCCGTCATTTCGCAATGCTTATTGACAAAAGTTGGTGGAGGGCGCGTCGCAGCACACGAAATTTTGGTATCCACACCTGCTATTCGTAATTTGATTCGTGAAAGTAAGCTTGCTCAAATGTACTCTTCCATGCAAACAGGACAAAAACATGGTATGCAAACTTTAGATCAAAACCTTGAGAACTTGATAAAACAAAGACTCATCACAAAAGACCATGCTCGTGAATTTGCATTTAGTAAAGATAGATTCAATTAAATTGTCACGTTTTGAAACATTTTAAACAAGAGGTATTTCAAAAATGGAAAGAGATGAAGCCATGAGCTTTATGATCAAATTGCTCAAATTATTAGCCAAGGAAGGCGGTTCTGACTTGTTTATCACCGCTGGTTTCCCGCCTGCGATGAAGATCAAAGGCACAATGAAGCCAATAACAAAAAAGCCATTGACAGCCACTGAGTCTCAAGCAATGACGCAATGCGTAATGAATGAGAAACAACTCAAGGAATTTGAGGAAACAAAGGAATGTAATTTTGCCATTCATCCACCTGGTATGAATCGTTTTCGTGTTAATGCTTTTGTTCAACAAGGGTGCCATGGTTTGGTGATGCGTATTATCGAAGCAGAGGTGCCAAACTTCGATAAAATGAAACTGCCACCTATTTTAAAAGATCTCATCTTGGCAAAAAATGGCTTAATTATCATGGTGGGAGGGACTGGTTCAGGTAAATCCACCACTATGGCTGCTTTAATCGATCAACGTAATGCCAATACATACGGACATATTATTACTCTTGAAGATCCTATTGAATATGTGCATCCGCATAAAAATTGCATTATCATGCAACGCGAAATTGGTGTAGATGCTCACAGTTGGGAAGCAGCTTTACATAATACTTTACGCCAAGCACCAGATGTTATTCTCATCGGTGAAATTCGTGATGCTAATACAATGAACTTTGGCTTAGAATTTGCCCAAACAGGACATTTAGCCATGGGGACTTTACATGCAAATAATGCTAACCAAGCCATTGACCGTGTTTTAGGTTTTTTTGATACTGAAAAGCAAAGGAAAGTAATGCAAGATATGGCGCTCAATTTGAAAGCCATTATTTCTCAACGTTTAATCAAAACTGTTGAAGGTGGACGAACAGCTGCGATTGAAATTATGATTAATACCCCGTTAATTCAAGAATTGATTGCGAAAGGTGATGTTTCAGGTATTAAACCTATTATGGCAAAATCTGCACCATTAGGTATGCAAACCTTTGACCAAGCCTTGTTTCAACTACAACAAGAAGATAGAATTAGTTTTGAAGAAGCTATCGCTAATGCTGATTCAGCCAATGAATTGCGTTTGAGGATTAAATTGGAAGGTAAAGATGCTACTGGTGGTTTGGGTAATTCAAATTTGACTTTGATAGATCTACCAAAAGATGATTAAGAATTAAGCTATGCCTGACAGCTTTTAAACCGCTGTCAGGTTTTGGAATTTTACAATGAATGATATTAAAGAAAATGACAAATATCTCTTAGGTGAAACCAATAAAGAGTTTGTTTGTGTCGAGAACCAAAAAATTGCCGTTTTAATGCTCCAACAAATTGAATTACATTTGGATATTTTAAGCCGTGACTTTGATCCAGATGTTTATAATAATATAGAATGTTACGAAGCCATTGAAAATTTAGCATTACTGAGTCGTCATTCGCGTATTCGTATTTTACTTCAGGATACTAAAACCGTTTCACAACGAGGTCATCTTATTCTCCATCTTGGCAAGCGTTTAGGTCGTCTCATACAATTTCGCAGTCTGAACTCGTTTTCAGAAAACTTTATGATTGCAGATGATATTGGGTTTATGTACAGAATCTCCCCATTAACCCGTACCGTTAATTTTAAGGATAGACCAACGGTTAAAAAACTTTCTAAGATTTTTGATGAATTATGGGAAAATGCAATTCCTGATCCCAATACCTTTGATATGATAATTTAGAGAGGGCGTTGTTGCAAAAATAGTAACTGCTCAAGAACTGTAGGAACAACCAAAAAAAAACGCCCTCATGGTTCGTTTTATTCAGGAATTGGGTAGGACATTTTTTTAGGCTTCAAACAGGCAAGACTATTCCTTAGTACCCGCCGTAGCCGCTCGTCGAATAATATCTGGTAATGGCAACAAAGCATTCACACGCGCGATTCTATCTTTTATTCCCAAAATGAAATTTCCTGCTTACGACATGTCTTTTTCAAACTAGCAAAAGTATCACGACATCGTCGCCCTTTATCAGGAGGGGTGCCACCACTGATTTTTCGTTTTTTCACAGAATCTCTAATGTCTCGTTCGCTCAAATTATTATGTAAAGGTAATTCAGGTCCGAAATGCTTACCTTTTAGATTTTCTTCTACTTCTGCAATAACGTAAGTACCATCAGGTGTTTGCCAACCTTCTAAAAGATAACGGGTATTGTTTCATAATAATCTCCTGATTGAAATTTGAGACCTAATAGGTTATCATAAAAATTTTCGTTTATGCCAAAAATCAATCTTCACAAAACTCAAGGCGCTCTCCAAAAATTCGACTTTGAAGCCCTATTTATCACAGAATTAGGCTGGAATTCGCCTGATGTTCGTTCTTTTCACGAAGCGACACCGATCGCGCAACTTGGTGCGTTCACCGTTTTTGAGCTGATCACCGAAGATTTTAAAGAAGTTGGCAAAATTTATCAAAAAATAGCTAATAT
>DAOVTJ010000010.1 GCA_030633165.1 Thiomargarita sp.
ATTTCTTGAGATTTTGAAAATGATGGGATTCAATGGTTTTGAGATCTTGAAATGGTGGGCAAGATAAACCTTTGCCCACCCTACAATGGATTTTATATCCCAATGCAAGGCTCTTATTTTACCTGATTTATCTCACCTGAACTTTTAATCCATCCATCGCATTTGGTAATTGTGTAATTATTACCTGATCGCCTTTTTGTAAGTCTGAACTCCGAACTAAAATTTGTGATTGACCTATTTTTCCAATTCTTTCAATCTGTATTGCTTTCATACGCCCTTCTACAAGTTTATAAATATGATTAAGTCTATACACCGCTTCAAAAGGTAGCGCGACAACACGGCTTTGTTTTGGTAAAGTTAAAGATAGACTCAAAAATTCACCTAAACGTAATGCCCCATTTTTTACACTAAATAAACCATCAATACCTCCACTATCAGGATTAATTTGTCCTGAAACTCGATTAAGTTCTAAAAGGATATCTTTTTTGTGTACTTGCGCTTGTAACAATTCCCCCCCTACTACCATATCTTGATAACGGCTAGGAATTTGTGCTCGAACTTCTAAAGCGGTATTGTCATATAGTGATAATAAAATATCTCCACTACGCACTCGCTCTCCAACAGCAACTGTGACATCTGCAATCATGCCAGAAAAAGGTGCAGTTATTTTTGTACGTCCCAATTCTAAATAAGCTAAATCGCGTTGTGCTATAGCACGTGTCTGTTTTGCTTGTAATTGTGTTAAACGGCTTTTATGGTTTTTTATAGCCAAACGTCGGTTAATCACCGCTAACATTTGTCGTTCTACGGCTTGTTGTGCTTCATCTAAAGCCGATTGTGAACTCACTCTTTGTTTGTTCAGTTGATGTAAACGTTTTACAGAGGTTTGCATCAATTTAAGTAAACTCGTTTCATGACTTAATGCTGTGATATTATTGGCATGAGTATGCTTTTCAAGTTGGATTTGTGCTTTAATCTCGATAATATCGGCTTTACGTTGCTTTATATTGAGACGGCTATCACTATCTTCTAAACGGATTAATACTTTTCCCTTTTTTACTGTCTCACCTTCAAGTACTGCAACTTCTATCACTTTTGCATTGATATTGAGCGATTGACTTGGAGTACGTAATGTGGTCGTACGAGGTGATTCTACTCGTCCATATAGTGTGATAGTCGGTGATAAAGAACTTGGGTTTACAGAAAGAACAGCAACCTGCCATGTTTGTTCTTCAATTTTAATCGCTTCTTTTTTTGGCTTGGTTTTGAAAATATAGATAACTCCCCCAAAACCAATTGCTAAAATTAATAGAGGCAGAAAGAATTTGAGGTATTTTTTCATAAAAAGTATTATAATATCAATTGCACACAAAAAAAAGGAAACTCATTGTGACAATAAGTGCAACTCAAGCTTTAAGCAAAACAGTAGCTGTTTTTTCCAAGAGTTATTTGCCCATTAATCAGATAAACATCAAACGAGCGATTATTCTCCTTGTAACAGGAAAAGCAGAGCCACTTGATTTGAATGATGGTAGCCAATTTATATCCGTACATTCGCCGACTATGCTACTGCTTGTACCACAACATATTCGCTTAACAGTGAACCATCGTGAGAAAATATGGAAAGCACCCACGGTGAATCGGCGTGAAGTTTTACGACGTGATAGGCAGACTTGTCAATATTGTGGCAATACAAGACATTTAACTATTGATCATCTGATTCCTGTGTCAAAAGGGGGAGAAAGTACTTGGGATAACGTTGTGACAGCATGTGAAACCTGCAATAACCGTAAAGGTGATCGCACACCACAACAAGCTGGTTTGACATTACGGCGTCAGCCAAAAACACCGGTACATCCCATTGTTGCTTTTGCAGCACAGTTTTGGCGGGCACATAAGATACAAAGAGAGGGGCAATCCTAAGGTATTGGAAGAAGACTTATAAAAGTCTGTCTTTAGCCTCGCAAGTAGGAATCACTTTTTTGATCGTTAATTTGACCTTCTCTTTTTTACGAAAAGAAATCGCCATTTTGTGCTGTTTTGTCGGATTTATACGCCAAAATTGCCACTGTGAAGGTTCATCATGTAAACGAGAATCAAAAGAAATATTTAAGGATTCATTGCCTTTGGGGATATGAAAACTAAATTGATCTAAAGGTAATGATAAACCCATACCCCGCGCTTTAATATAAGATTCTTTCAATGTCCAATACTCAAAAAAACGTTCATGCTGATTAGTAACTGTATGTAAATCCTTAATTTCTTGAGCAGAAAAAAATCTATCGGCGATTTCCACAGTTGCCCCATGGCGTGTAATGTTTTCAACATCTATACCGATATCTTCTTTTAAAACAACCGCACAAACAATAAGCCCTTCTGTATGAGAAAGGTTAAAGCGAAGCGGTGGGATCTCTTGTGATATTAGAATTTCTGGACGACCATATTTGTTTTTAGAAAAACGCCAATCATAAGGTTTAATATCTGTATAGCGGGATAAAGTGGTGCGAACCAAAGCACGGGTAATAAGATATTGGTGCCGATGTTTCGCAAAATGAAAGCGTTGTTGCTGTACTTTTTCTTCACTTGTCATCAACGTATGATAAGTAGAAAGTAAACTTTCTTCCTGTATTTCATCAGGAAAAGCACACCAAACATGAATATCAGTTGGATTGAGTATCATAAAAAATCTACTTTGGTGCGGGTAAAATTTGACGAAGATAGTGTTGAATACCAAGCGATTGTTCCCAATTTTTTGGATATCCCAAAGAGACTTCTTCAAAACGTACACCGTCTCGATAATCTGTAGCACGCAAATGTAAATGCCCTGAAACCACGACAGAAGCACCAAAACGACTATGCCAATTTTCTGTGCGCTTTGTTCCACACCATAAGGAAAAGCGTGGTATTTTGAATAATCTAACTAAATCCTCTCGCAAAGGATGGTGATTAATCAACACACACGGGATATCTTTCGGCATCTCATGTAATCTTTGTTCTGAATATTCACATCTTGCATGACACCAAGCTTCACGGGAAGGGTATGGGGCAGGATTAAGATAATATTCATCTGTACAAATAATGCCACTTTCAGCAGCCCATGCCAAAGCATTATCTTTCGATATATTTTTTGGTCGAAAACTGTAATCATATAAGATAAATAATGGAACAAGATAATGATTACCGCCTTCTCCTTGCCATAATGGATAAGGATCTTCAGGTGTTAAAACGCCAAATTCACGACACGTGGTTATTAATTGTTGATACTTATCTTCACCAGCCTTGCACCAAAGTTCATGATTGCCAGGCACCCATAATACTTGTGCAAAGCGTTGTGTTAAATGTTTTAAGGCAAAACTGAAATGTTTAATAGAACAGCACGTATCACCTGCAATAATTAACCAATCTTCTGGGAAAATGGGTAAAGATTCAAGCGCGTCATGATTTATTTTATGGTCAAGATGTAAATCACTGATGGCATACAGTTTCATAATGACTCATGTTTTTGAGCAATGCCCTTGATAATTGGTCTCACAAACTTTGGCGCATCCTGCATAATTGTTCTTTCAAGTTGAATAAAATGAAAACCAGCTTGTTTTATCAGATGTTCCGTTTTTCGTGTTAAATGACAATTACCTCCTATAAATTTCCAAAAAGGTTCAAGTCTTTTTTGCCATTTCAATATCTTTGGATTATCCTCATCTGCAACATGTTCTAAAAATATAAAATATCCATTGGGACGAAGGAGACGTTTTAATGTTTTTAGAGTACTCAATTGATTATGCACAGAGCATAAAACTAAGGTTGAAACAATATAATCAAAAGATTCATCTGGCAAATCAATTGATTCTGCTGTATTCTTAATCATTGAAATATTATCACGACCTAATTCATCAATCCGTTGACTAAGATAATGGCGCATATTCAAATCTGGTTCGGATAAAACGAGACGATTAAGCGTTTTTGGATAATATTTCAAATTAACACCTGTACCACTTCCAATTTCTAATACATCACCACTAATTTCGCCTAAAAGTTCCTTTCTCCAATGACTTAAACATAAAAGTTCCGTTTTCTTCATGCCAACATCATAGAATTTCGCCATAAAATGAGAACGTATTGCTGTCAAACATTAGTGTACCCGTTGTTATAAGGGTGTAGGGGGGGTTTCTTTTTTTGGTGGAGGGGAGCCTTCTAAATCTTCAGGTTTAAAAAACATACCCTTGCCATTTTCTTGGGCATAAATAGCCAACACTGCAGGATTTGGTATATAAACAGACAATGGCTTACCAGAAAACCTAGCATTAAAACTCACACACTCATTATTTAATATTAAACCTTGTACTGCTGTGCCTGAAATATTCAAAATAATTTTGCCATCTTCAACATATTGTTGAGGTACTTTGACATTTTCATAAAGAGCATTCACCATGAGATAAGGTGTAAAATTATTATCAATAATCCACTCAGACACGGCACGTAACAAGTAAGGTTGCATTGAAGTCATATTAGTTTTTTTTTCAGTTATCAGTTATCAAAAAATATTGATAACTGATAATAATTTACTGATTAATGTACATCCTTCCAATAATCTTTTTTCAGAGCATAAGCAAATCCCAAGAAAATAACGAGGAAAAGTATCACTTTCCACCCTAAACTGCGTCCTACCAATTTATTTGGTTCACCGATATAATCAAGAAAATTGACTAAATCACGCACATCCTTACGATAACTCTCAACTTTGGCTAGGTACTCATTTCCACTCATCTTATCCTTACCAACCAATTCTAATGTTTTTAGGACTTGATGTGTTTTCCCATGCGCATCTGTTGTTACTTCATAAACAGGTTTTTGCCACCCTTGTCGATCCCATAACACATGAGGCATACCCACATCCTTAAACACTAGATTATTCACACCGAGTGGGCGCGAATCATCTAGGTAAAAACTCAGAAGATAGGTATATAACCAATCTGTTCCACGAGCACGAGCAATCACACTCAAATCAGCAGGTACAACACCAAACCATCTTTTCACATCGCTTTTATCCAAAGCAATGTTCATGGTTTCACCGACTTTGTCAGCATTAAACATCAGGTTTTCTTGTAACTCACTATTAGAAATACCCAAGTCTTTACCGATGCGTTGAAAACGAACATAATTCGCAGAATGACACCCCATACAATAATTAACAAAGAGTTTGGCACCTGCTTGCAATGACGCTTTGTCATTCAGATCATTATTAGCCTCTTGCAAATGAACACCGCCACCTGACGCTAAGGCTATTCCCGGCAATAACACAGTTAAAGCTAAAATCAATTGTCTCATCTGTCGGTCACCCTTTCTGGTACTGGTTTAGTCTTATCTAATTTGGAATACCATGGCATTAGCAAGAAAAATCCAAAATAGATAGCGGAAAATAGACGTGCAAAGTCTGTTCTCAGTGGTGTTGGGGCATTCATACCTAAATAGGCTAATCCAAAAAAGCTGATTACAAATAAAGCTAAAGCGGTTTTGAAAATCCATCCTTTATAACGAATAGATCTCACTGGACTTCTATCTAACCAAGGTAGGAAAAATAAGACGACAATAGCAGCACCCATTGCGATTACACCAAGAAATTTATCAGGTACAGCACGCAAGATCGCGTAAAAAGGTGTGAAATACCAAGACGGTTCGATATGTGCAGGCGTTTTCATAGGATCTGCTGGAACAAAGTTATTGTATTCCAGGAAATAACCATGAAATTCAGGCATGTAGAAAATTATGATACTAAAAAAGATTAGAAAGACAACAATTCCAACAATATCCTTAACGGTGTAATAAGGATGGAATGGAATGCCATCTAATGGAATACCCGTTTTAGGATCTTTATGTTTCTTGATATCAATACCATCTGGATTATTAGAGCCCACTTCATGTAAAGCAATAATATGGACCACTGCTAAAGCAAGTAAAATAATCGGTACTAAAACCACATGATAAGCAAAAAAACGATTTAAAGTGGTATCACCAATGACATAATCACCACGTACCCAGACAGCTAATTCTTCACCAATGACAGGAATAGCACCAAATAGCGATATAATGACTTGCGCCCCCCAATATGACATTTGTCCCCAAGGTAACAAATATCCTAAAAAGGATTCAGCCATCAAACAGACATAAATCAACATCCCGATAAGCCAAATCAGCTCACGCGGCTTTTTATAAGACCCATACAACAATGCTCTAAACATGTGTAGGTAAATAAAAAGAAAAAAGAATGAGGCACCTGTTGAATGCATATAGCGAATCAACCACCCATAATTGACATCACGCATGATGTATTCAACTGAGCCAAAGGCTAAAGCAGCATCTGGCTTATAATTTCCTGCTAAAAAAATGCCAGTAAAAATTTGCATTATTAATAGCACTAAAGCTAATGAACCGAAATAATACCAAAAATTAAAATTTTTCGGAGCATAATATTGCGCCAAATGCTCGTTCCACATTTTACTTAAAGGAAAACGTGCATCAACCCATTCCAAACTGGCTGTTAATATATTCTTCATTAAGCCACTCCTGCTTGAGGATCAACACCCACCAGTATTCGGGTATCACTAAGATAAGTATGAGGGGGAACGACTAAATTTGTTGGTGCTGGGACACCTAGATATACTCGTCCCGCCAAATCAAAAAATGAGCCATGACAAGGACAGAAAAAACCACCTTTCCAGTCTTCACCCAAATCATGTGCATCAGTTGTCTTAACATAACTTGGTGAACATCCCAAATGTGTACAAATCCCGACAACCACTAAATATTCTGGCTTCATGGAACGGGTTATATTTTTTGCATAATCTGGTTGTATGCTCTCTTCTGAATTAATATCACGTAATTTTGGTGTTAAAGTGTCCAAATCTGCCAACATTTTTTCTGTACGTTTAACAATCCAAACAGGTTTACCCCGCCATTCAACGATTAATCGTTGACCATCTTCTAGCTTACTAATATCAATCTCAACAGGGGCACCAGCAGCTTGAGTTCTGGCACTAGGTTTCAATGATGCCAAAAAAGGCCAGACTGCAAAGCCAAACCCTACCGCTCCAACAGTCGTTGTTGCCGCAATCAAAAAACGGCGTTTATCTTTATCGTCTATACCATCGGTCATATATTTATAATCCCTACGTTATGTAAATGTCTCTAAACAGATAGCATTACAATCACCAATTTGATATGATACACCAAATGAAATAAAAACCCATTCTTAAAGTTTGGGAACACATAATACACTTTATATTTTTTAGACTAGACTGTCAATGCGTAAAAAGAAAAAAATATCTCAAAATCGTCCTATTGAAACATTGCGAGCTGAAGCAGCTAAGTTTTTAAGTGCAGGCAAATATAAAGAAGCCATTGAAGCTTATAAACGATTAATAAAAAGAGAACGCAGTGAAGAATGGCAAACAGCACTCGCAAAAGCTTATCTATTACGTGCTCAAGCCTTGGCAGATAAAAACATGTATAAAGAAGCTGTCGTATTGTGGGAAAATCGTTCCAATTTATGTGCCGATAAAGAAGGTTTTGACCAATATATTGATTGGCTCATTCGGGCTAATCGTTATATCTATGCTGCACAATTAATAAACGAAAATTCTGAATATGCAACACGACAATTACATGTCAAATTTGGTGCTTTATTGTTAGCAGGTATTACAGATTTGGTAAGTGTTTTTTCTGAGGATTCCCCCCTAATTAAACAACATGCCATAATTAAAGCTGCGCTACAAGCTTATACTCTAGGTGATAACCAAGGTACCGAAGAATATCTGAAAAAAATACCCTTTCGCTCGCCATATCGAGATTTTAGCAATATTTTAAAAGCGTTGCTCATTATTGATACCGATCCGACAGGTGCCCATCAATTGTTGGGAAAAGTCTCTGGAGAGTCACCTTATCTACAGTTTGCAGAAATGATAAAAATGTCGATGCAACAAGGTTACGATATGTTATCCAGTATCTCACACATTAGCATGCATGAAAGAGCCTTTCTTGCTAGTTTAAAGGGATGGGATAAAGCTCAAATTAAAATTATTTCCATGTTAAAAGCAACGGCTAAACGAGATGGTACCCCAAAAGTGCTTTTAGAGGTCATTATCGCTAATTACCAATCTTTAGGTGAAAACTATAGTCGTCAGTTTTGCCACGCCTTATTGCCGAGTTATCCAGGGGGGATAAAAGTTTACGAACGCGTATTTGGTCCACTATCAACATTTGACAGCAATCGTATTGCTGCACTTAATGCAGAGCGGCAAGGAAATTTATTAAAAGCCGATAAATATTGGCGTTTATGTGTTACAAATATCTCATCAGACAAGCCATTACATGCAGCCGTGATTTTACGGCATTTAGTAGAAATCGCTGAACAGTGTGGTGATGAAGATGAGTACGATGTACCAGTTGATCTAGCTGAAAGTTTACGCCTTGATCCTGATGATAAAGCCAGTTATCTCAAATTGATCGAATGGTATAAAGATGATAAACGAGGCTATAACAAATGGGTCGATGCTGCAATTAAACATTTTCCAAAAGATAGTGAAATCTTATTAATAGGCATGGAAGCAGCAATTCGTAAAAAAGCTTTTAAAAAAGCTGTGAGATTTGCGAAAACCTTATTAAAAGTGGATCCGATTAATATAAAAGCACGAAATATAGCACGAGATTGCCATATTTCACATGCACGAAAATTAACAAAATCTGGAAAATATGAGTTAGCACGTAAAGAATTAAAGCAAGCTGAACAGTTTGAAAAAACGCGTAGCGGTGTTATTCAAATCAATCATGGGTTGTTAGAGTTACAAGCTGAAGGGCATATTAAGCCAATAATCAAAAGATGCACAATAACCAAAATTTCAAAAATAAGCGGAAAACTAACAACGAAAGAATCAAAAGGCTTTAAATTACTTGAAGAAGGTATAAAACTAGATGGCAGTGGTATTCGCGGACATTTTCGAGTGATAATTGAGTTCAAATGTCAAAGCCTTGAATATAGTCAGATTAAACCTTTGCTGTCACCGCTTAATAAAAAATATTTACCCACCAGAGATGAAATCTTAGAACTGAGCAATTTGATTAATATCTATTTTGAAGAAGGGATTACTTTTATCGCAGATGCTTTGGAAGACTTAAAACAACCTTTGCAAAACGCTTTGAAACTTGACTTCTCTCAAGATGAAATGCTGAGTTTATGTCAATGCTTCAAAAATGTGAAACATCACGGTTTATTAAAGAAATTTGCCGATCACAGCCTTAAACATTGGCCAAATGCGCCTGCTTTTATTTATTATCAGATTTATAGCAAAGCTAAGGGGTATATTTATCAGATTCCTATGACAGACTTTGAGCGTCTTCATGAAGCACTAGAAGCAGCAGAACAGCAGGGTGATAAGCGTGCTGTAATGATGATTATAGGATTATTAAATCAAATTGGTGGACCACCATTTCATATTTCCGATAATTTTGAGGAGGAATTGGAGGGTGAAATAGAGGCATTTAATAACATGGATCCAGAGGAATTGATCAAAATTATCAATCGCTTTAATGATAACTGAAAAAATATGAAAACACCTTTTGATATTCTTGGGGTCTCTGAAGACTCAACTGATAAGGCTATAAAAAAAGCGTACCTACAAAAAGTACGGCAATATCCGCCTGAGCGAGCGCCTGAGCAATTCCAAAATATTCGTGCTGCTTTTGAGGATATAAAAACTCAAGAGCAACGTTTAAAATATCAACTCTTTCATCATGAAGCCCCTAGCCTTGATGCTTTGTTGGAACGAGCTTTGCAAGTTGGAGTACCACAACGACCAAGTGATGATTTATTTGCTTTGGCCTTAGCAGAAAGCCTTAATCGGGCCCCATAATTCTCTAAATACTACACTATGGATGAGTCCAACAAAGAAAAATTGATAGAGCAATTTCGCTCTTACTTAGAAACAAATGATGTTGATGAAAATAATGAAAGCCAGACAACCGATCTGTTTTCTTTATTCACAGAATTGGCTGCATTACGTAATGAAGTCAAACTAGAATCACGTCAGGTTAAGGTCGCCTTAGAGATTTTCAAGGAAACTTTTGATACTGTGCAATCAACTCATGAGCAATTAACGTCACAAGTTGAGCAGTGTCGTACTGAAAAAAACATCGAAAAGCGTGAATTGACGCGAAATCTATTATTTGCATTTTTAGATATTTATGACCGTTTAGAGGCTGGTATGTCAGCCCTTAATAATTATACACCGCCCTTATTTGGGTATTTTTACAAACGGGAAATTAACCTCATTTTGGGGTTACAAAAAGGGCAGGCGATGACATTACGACGTGTCATTCAAATATTAGCCCGTTATCGGGTACGCCCTCTTGAGGTGCTAGAAAAACCACTGGATCCTCATTGTATGCGAGCCGTTGAAGTTGACTCCCAACAGGACATAAAAAACGGGATTGTCACTGGAGAATTACGTAAAGGATTTATGTGGGAGGACGATGTACTTCGCCCTGCTGAAGTTAAGGTTAATAAAAGATAACAGGAAAATTCATGAGTGAAATCATTGTAGGTATAGACTTAGGAACCACAAATTCAGAAATTGCTATTATAGAAAATGGTAAAGTCACCATCATTGAAGATGCAGGGTGCAAGATATTACCATCTTTTGTGGGGATGGGTGAAAATGATGAAGTCTTAGTCGGAGAAATAGCTAAAAACCAATATGTCTTATACCCAGAGCGTACGATAAAATCGATCAAACGCCAAATGGGAGAAGAAAATAAGGTAGAAATGGCTGGACAATCCTATACTCCACAAGAAATTTCTGCGATTATTCTTAAACATCTTAAAGGTATTGCTGAAACTTATTTAAAGCAGCCTGTACAAAAGGCGGTGATTACTGTCCCTGCTTATTTTTCAGATGCCCAACGTCAAGCCACCCGAGAAGCGGGAACAATTGCAGGATTGGAAGTGGTTAGAATGATTAACGAACCCACAGCCGCTGCTCTCTCTTATGAGGCTGAACAGAAAGCACATAAACGTATTTTAGTCTATGACTTGGGAGGAGGCACATTTGATGTTTCAGTAGTCAGCATTGAAGATGATGTGGTCGAGGTGATTGCGAGTCATGGTAATAATAAATTGGGCGGTGATGATTTCGATCAAAAAATCATTGATCATATTGTCAAACATCTCAAACAACATGCGAATATTGATATTCAGAATTCACGTAAGGGGATGGCACGTTTGAATCGTGTGGCTGAGGAAGCCAAAAGGATGCTCTCTGATCAACCCTTTGTGACTATTGAAGAGGAATATATTGAAGAAAATAAAGGGACACCGGTTCATTTATCACTAGAATTATCGCGTGACGATTATGAATCAATGATCGCTGATTATATTGATGAAACCTTAGAAGCTATACACATTGCTCTTAATGGTGCAAATCTCACAGCTTCTGATATTGACGAAATTTTACTGGTGGGTGGAAGTACGCGTACACCGCTTGTGAGTCAACGTTTAAAAGATGAGTTTCGCTTACAACCTCATAGTGAAGTGGATCCTGACTTATGTGTTGCTGCAGGGGCTGCAATTCAGGGGGCGATGATTGGCGGTGCTGATGTTTCTGCTTCGGCAGTACTCATTGATATTACACCTTATACTTATGGTAGTAGTGCAATCGGAGAGCTTGAAGGAGAATTTTACCTTTATAAGTACGTTCCGATTATCCATAAAAATAGCTCTCTTCCTTTGGTTAAAACAGAAGTGTTTTATACCATGAGAGATAACCAGGAAGCTGTAGAAGTTAGAATTTTTCAGGGGGAAGAATCTGACGCCTTAAATAATATCCAAATTGGAGAATTTTTGATAGAGGGATTGAGTAAAGTAGCACAAGGTAATCCCCTTTTGGTCAAATTTGAGTTAGATTTAGACGGTATTTTGCATGTCTCTGCTATCGAAAAAAACACAGGGTTAGAAAAAGCTATTGTTATTGATAACGTTATTTCACGTTGTGAAAAAACGGAGATGCTAGAAGCTAAGGATCGTCTCGATAAAATATTTGGGGAAGGCGGTGGTGTTCTCCAACAAGAGAGTGATACTCATCATGCGATAGTGCAAGCTGAAGCGCTGGTAGAAAAGGCTGAACGTATGTTAGAGACGGCTTCTGCGGAAGATAGAGAAGATATGGTTAATGTTATTGAAATGATCAATGATGCGCTTACTCAAGAAGATTTAGCAAGTTTAAAGGAGCCAATGGATCAACTTTCTGATATTCTTTATTATTTGGAGTCGTGATGAAACGTTGTCCGATATGCAAAGCGCGTCTCAAACCAGAAACGCCTAATTGTCCCCGTTGTGGCAGTGATTTATCAATACCACTAAGTATTGAAGAACAAGCAGACAGTTTATTTTCTCAAGCAATTGAGGAACTTAGTAAAGGACAGTTTGATGAGGCAGTACGGGCAGTAGAACAATCACTTTTGTTAAAACAGGAACCGATGGTATTGGCATTGCAGCAGTTTATAAGGCGAGAGAGAAAAATTTTTGGGATGCCAAATAGTACAGATATTTAGATATTTTCCAGGGGCATTCCCCCTGGGAAAAATTCATTGCTGATAATAAAGAACAGAACTAACATTACAAAGCAATTCATAAGCAATCGTTCCTGCTAAAGTTGCGATCTCTTCCACAGGTAAATCTTTTCCCCATAAAATCACAGGATCATCAATCATCGCATGGGGTTGACTACGCAAATCCACCGCTATCATATCCATAGACACCCGGCCAACTAATGGCACATATTGATCATTTAGCAATACTGGCGTCCCAGAAGGGGCATGGCGCGGATATCCATCCGCATAACCAATTGCCACTATACCAATAGGCATATCTTGTGGACAACGCCAAGTCGCGCCATAACCAATCCTTTCTCCTTTATTCAAGTGTTTAATACTGATTAAGGTAGATTCTAATTGCATTACTGGCTGTAAACCCGTATTTTTCGCCACAATATCAGGAAATGGAGAAACACCATATAGCATAATCCCTGGTCTAACCCAATCAACATAAGTTTGAGGCCATCCCAGTATTCCTGCTGAATTTGCTAATGAAGCTTCCAAATTAAGCGTAGTAACCAGTGTCAAAAAAATTTCAGTTTGCTTGACAGTTGTTTCATCTTGACGATCATCCGCACAAGCAAGGTGGCTCATTAAACGAATCTTTTTTGCGACACGTTTTAAACGCCTATAAATCGGCTCAATTTCATGAGGCGCAAAACCTAAACGATGCATCCCTGTATCAACCTTCAACCACACAGTCACAGGTTTTGCAAGCTGGGTATTGAGCAAAACCTCAACTTGCCTTGCAGTATGGACGACTATTTGTAAATCTTGTTCAATAATTGCAGGCAATTCATCAGGACTAAAAAATCCTTCAAGTAAAATAATCGGGCGAGTGATACCTGCAACACGCAATTTAAAAGCTTCTTCAAAACAACGTACCGCAAATGCATCAATATTAGATTCAAGTGTCTTTGCAACTCTGACCGCGCCATGACCATAAGCATTAGCTTTGATAGCGCCCATAATGTGTTGCGTTGGCGCACAAGTATGTACTCGTTGCAAATTAGCACATAAAGCAGCTAAATCAATAATGGCACGAGCAGGACGACTCATATTCCTTATTCTCCATAGAAATTATCAGTAGAAGTGAAATTCTCAAATTTTGTGATTTCTCCCTTAAAAAACAAACGTGTCGTTCCAACTGGACCATTACGTTGTTTAGCAATAATAATTTCAGCTGTCCCTTGATCGGGACTATCTTCATTGTAAACTTCATCCCTATAAATAAAGGCAATTAAATCTGAATCCTGTTCTATACTACCCGATTCCCTTAAATCTGCCATTTTCGGACGTTTATCAGTGCGTTGCTCTAAACCACGGTTTAATTGTGATAAAGCGAGCACTGGCACATTCAATTCCTTTGCCAAAGACTTCAAAGAACGTGAAATTTCAGAGACTTCAGTCGCTCGACTTTCCTTATTACTGGGTACTTGCATTAATTGTAAATAATCAATCACAATTAAGCCTAATTGACCTTCTTCTCGCGCTAAACGACGTACTTTTGCCCGTAATTCTGTTGGACTTAAAGCTGGGGTTTCATCAATAAATAATGGTGCATTTTGTAATTTACTGACTGCCTCAGTCATACTAGCCCATTCATCATCCTCTAATTTACCAGTACGCACGCTTTGTAAATTGACACGACCTAATGAAGAAATTAAGCGCATGAGTAATTGTTCATTAGACATTTCCATACTAAAGACAGCGACAGTTTTCTTTTCATTGACAGCGACATGTTCAGCAATATTCATAGCAAAAGATGTATTATGCACACAAATATCATTAGCTACGAAATTATGAGAAGTAGGAATAGTCAAATCATAAACTTGTTTTAAACCTAAGAGTTCAATAGCTGTAATGTCATCCCAATAAATATGTTCGGTTGTTTTTATTTTGACATGTAATATTTCAAGGTATTGCCCTTTAATAGCTGCTAAAATACCAAAGCGTAAAAGGAGATGTTGAACTTGTCTAAGACATTCCTCATTATTACTATAATACTTATTATTTGTTAAAAGGAGATTGATAAACAAAGAAATTTGTATCAAAGGTAAGGTGAAAACAATGCTGGGAATGAGATTATCTTTTCCGATATTATCGACTAAGGTTTTTATTTCAGAGTCTTTTAATGTTTCATTGCCAAAAACATGGATTTTTCGAGGCACTGCAATTTTGTCACCGACTTCAAGTTCATAAAGTGGCTTCCATCCTTCAAGGCTTAAAAAGGGATGACTTTCGGTGGTTTCTATTGTTCTACCCAATTGCGTCGTTACCCGAAATACGGGTTTCAAACCATCATCTATAAAATCACTGGGTTGTGTCAAATAAAACTGGTTATTCTCTCCTAAAGAAAATAAACGGGCTTTTTTGCGGTGATAAATTTCTTCAATAGTCGCAATACTGCCATTCTCAAGTACAATTTTAGAATCACCGACAATACATTTTCCCATAGAAGGACGCCCTGCTACAATAATCAAATCAGAGCGTTGTAATCCAGAGGTTTCAATATCAAAATCTGTGAATCCTGTTGAAATACCAGTAACAGTTCCTTCTTGTTGCGATAATTTTTCAATATGATCCAAAGTTTGAGGCAAAATATCCCCAATTTTGATAAAACCAGCTTGATTGCGTGCCCCAAGTTCTGCAATTTCAAAAACTAATTTTTCAGCATTATCAAGTAATTCCGCACTGGGACGTCCTTGAGGATCATAAGCACTAGAGGCAATTTCTGTTCCCACATGTACCAAATGGCGCAAAATGGAACGCTCCCGTACAATTTCAGCATAAGCCTTAATATTTGCGGCACTTGGCGTATTACCTGTGAGATGTCCCAAATAAGTTCCGCCACCAATGCTATCAAGTTTATTGTGTTTATCTAACCAGCCCGCGAGTGTGACGGGATCACAAGGCTGGTTTTCTTCAGATAAAGATTTGATTGCACTAAAAAGCGTTTGATGCTCTGGGAGAAAAAAATCCTTTTCAATCAAGAGATCAGCAATAGAAATCCACGCTTCATTATTGATAATAATGCCGCCCAATACAGATTGTTCGGCTTCTCTTGAAAAAGGAGGGGATTTATTGGCATTATTGGAAGAAATGCCAGAATAAGTAGGATCCTGCATAGCTACTTTACATTTTTGGTATGGTGGGCAATTGCCCACCGATTATCAATTTTCTGCAACGATTTGAACAGTTACAAACCCATCTACTTCTGGATGTAAGTGAATACCGATCTCATATTCACCAATTTGTCGTATAGGACCATCAGGTAAACGAATTTCTTGTTTAGTCATTTTGATTCCACCTTCGGTGATAGCATGAGCAATATCCATCGCGGTGACAGAACCAAATAATTTACCTTCAAAGCTAACTTTTCCAGCAATTTCGACAATAATTTCTTGCAATTGCTTTGCCCGTTTTTTAGCAGTGGCTAATACATCGACTTGGGCTTGTTCAAATTCTGCACGACGGTTTTCAAATTCGATCCGATTCGCTCTAGTTGCAGGTGATGCTTTTCCCTGAGGAAATAAATAATTACGAGCATAACCGTTTTTAACTATAATCTGATCACCGATCTGACCTAAGTGCTGTATTTTTTCGAGAAGAATGACTTCCATTGATATATGACCTCTGTCTAATTCTCGTGTGCATCGGAGTAAGGTAACAATGCCAGGTAACGTGCGCGTTTTATTGCTTGAGTTAGCTGCCGTTGATATTTTGACTTTGTACCTGTTATACGACTGGGCACAATTTTTCCAGTTTCTGTGACATACCCTTTGAGGAGGGTAATATCTTTATAATCAATCTCTGTAATCCCTTCTGCAGTAAATCGACAATATTTTTTTCGACGAAAATAACGTGACATAGAATGTCTTGGCTGCATCTTTCTCATTATGTAAAATCCTAGTACTTAAGCGGGATCGTAATCTTCTCGCTCATTGTTATCATCATGGACTGGAGAATTCTCCTTCACGTCCTCGTTTTGTGGCGCTTCTTTCTCATCCTTAACTTTAAGCTGAGGTGAAGGTTCTGTAAAAGCTTTTTTCTGTCCTAGGATTAAATGACGAATGACAGCATCATTAAAACGAAAAACATCAGCAAGTTCGTCGAGAACGGCTGTGTTGCATTCAATATTCATTAAGACGTAGTGCGCCTTATGGATTTTATTAATGGGATAAGCCAATTGACGGCGTCCCCAATCTTCTAAACGGTGAATATGACCACTTTTACTTTCTATAATTGTGCGATAACGCTCAATCATAGCGGGTACTTGTTCACTCTGATCTGGGTGAACAATAAAAACTATTTCATAATGTTTCATAGTACTCCTTACGGATTGCGACAGCTTTATGTAATCATAAAGCAAGGAGAAGCTGGTATGATATCAGCAGCATTCAAAATGAGAGTATAATAGATTTTAGGATGAATAGCAAATCCTTAAAACAAATGTTTTTCCGCAAACCAATGTATTGCTTGTGGATAAATACGATGCTCTTCAATCAATACTCGTGCGCCTAAACTTTCACTATCATCATCAGGTAAAACAGGTACAGAGGCTTGGATTATCACAGGACCTGCATCTAAATCTTCTGTGACAAAATGCACACTTGCTCCATGTTCTTTGACACCAGCTTCTAAGGCTTGTTGATGTGTATTTAAGCCTTTAAATGCAGGAAGTAAGGAGGGATGAATATTGATCAAGCGTCCTTGGTAATGGGCAACAAACTCTGAGCTCAAAATACGCATGAAACCAGCTAAGACTATCAATTTGGGTTGATAGTGATCAATGCTGGTTTGTAAATGAGTATCAAAACTTTTCCGAGTTGCAAATTGTTTATGATCAAGCACTTCGGTAGGAATACCGTTTTCTTGTGCATAAATTAAACCTTTTGCATCTGGACGATTGCTAATGACCGCACGTATTTCAATCAGTGGATCATTAGCATCAATAATGGCTTTCAAATTACTACCGCGTCCAGAAATCAAAGCTACTAGCGGTATTTTTGTCATGATTTTAAATAAGTTTTAGGCTTTCCTTGTGTCTTAATAACCTCTCCAATCAACCACGCTGTTTCTCCCTTACCTTTTAAAAAGCGTAAAGCGTCTTCAAGATTATCTTGTGCAACACAAACGACCATACCAATACCACAATTAAAAGTACGATACATTTCTTTATCAGAGAGATTGCCCTGTTCTTGTAGCCAATCAAAAATTGGAGGGCGTTGCCAACTATGAATATTAATATTAGCACTATAATCAGCTAAAACACGTGGCACATTTTCTAATAAACCACCGCCTGTGATATGTGATAAAGCATGTACTGGCATTTTCTGCATCATTTGCAACAATGTTTTGACATAAATACGAGTCGGTGCTAATAAAACTTCTGGCAAATTACCATCAAATGAAGGGTTTTTCTCAAGAATTTTACGAATGAGAGAATAGCCGTTAGAATGTGGACCACTGGCAGCCAGTCCAATTAAGGCGTCACCGACTTGAACTTGGCTACCATCAATAATCGCATCCTTTTCCACGATACCCACACAAAATCCTGCCAAATCATAATCACCTTGCCTATACAAACCAGGCATTTCCGCCGTTTCGCCGCCAACTAAGGCAGCCCCAGCTAATTCACACTCTTTACCAATCCCTGTGATAACTTGTGTGGCGACTTCAACATCAAGATGACCTGTGGCGTAATAATCCAGAAAGAACAGGGGTTCTGCACCAGAAGTCACAATATCATTAACACACATGGCGACTAAATCAATACCAATGGTGTCATATTGTCCATAATCCAGAGCAAGTTTTAATTTTGTTCCAACACCATCTGTGCCAGAAACTAAAACAGGTTTTTTATACCGATCTAATGGCACTTCACATAAAGCCCCAAAGCCTCCCAAACTACCCAACATTTCAGGTCGTTTGGTACGATTGGCAATGGGTTTAACGCGCTCAACTAATAGGTTACCGCTATCAATATTGACACCAGCATCGCGGTAACTCAGAGAGGTTGAATTATTGTTTTTCATGAAATGAATTCACTCAACACTCGAACAGTCGGCGTTCTGACCAAAAGGACTATAGAAACCTGCTGGAAAAACATCCAGGCTGTTTACATCCTCATTCAGAATATTAAGCCACAATTCATATTTTGTTTGTCCTTCTGTGCCTTCGACTATCACTGTGGCGGTTACTTCTACCTTAACCCACTCCGCAAACAGTTTGGGATAGACGACAAAAAAGTCAGCAAATCCGTTCGCATCTGTTGTGACGGTATTTATCACGCCGCCATTCTCAAATGTTGCTACATTACCTGGTTCAAGTGCACCGTTAAGATTTGTATCTTCTCCTGGATCCAAGATCCCATTCATATAGTATGTAGAGTTTTCAAATTGGCGATCTTCGTTAGGACATCTAGCCGTTTTATTTGCTGCCCAGCTATCAAATACTGGCACATCTGTTAGTTCCAGAATTGGCAAAAAGTCTTGTCTATACTGACCTTTGGCAAATTCTATTGGTAGGATAGAAATAATAATTTCAGCTTCTGTTATAGCCACACCTGCTGCATCTGTGACCAAAGCAGTAAAGGGATCTCTATATCTTAGAGGTTCATCAACTTCAATTTTGTTAGTTGTCCCTAAAGTGACAAATAAACTTTTTCCAGCAACCGTTAATGAAACTTCACTATTTACGGGTGGAGCGAGAAGTGGATCTTCTATCACTTCAGCTGTCACTTTTATCCCTTCAAATGCGCTACTCGTTATACCTGCAATATAAACCGTACTCGCACGTCCAAAACTATCTGTCACACCAGAACCTAAAGATAAACGCCCCCCTGTAATATCTTCAACAGAAAAGTTAATCAATTTTCCTTTGACTAAATTATTATTAGCATCGCGTACCACAGCAATAATTTCACTTTGCATAGTATCCGAACCAGGCGTATTAACACCAAGTGTGACGGGGTTAGCTTGCAAAGTGATTGTCGTTGCTGTAGTCGATATAAATTCTACTGTCAACTTTGCAGCGGGACCTTCATTAGCGCTAGCAGTGATAACAGCGTTCCCTATATCTGGTGCAGAAATTTGGAACGTTGCATCACCCTTTTCATTAGTCGTTATTTGATTGGATGGGTATAGGGTACCTCGTGTAGAAGAAATATTAATGGTTGCTCCTACTTGTACAACACCACCCCTATCCCAATGTACAAGAAAACTTTGTGTATTAGGAGCAAGCTCAATCTCTGTTACTTCGCTAAAATCTTTAGGAATTGGATACTCTGTGGAGGAAGTTAAGATAAAGTTATCATCTGAAATCTTAATAATAATGCTGTTGCTTCCTGTGAGTTCCTTTGAGGCTGTAATGGTATCAGTATTAGTATCAGTATCAGTATTAGTCCCAATTAATTTGACAATCGCTTGACCACTTATATTACTAACAACATTAATATTTGGCGAAAACATAGAAACCCCAGGGGTACAAGAATCTTGGTCATTATCTACCCAACACAAATCATTACCATTTTTAGAAGAGACATTTAATGTTTGTTCATTAATACCAGAATTCACTGAATCTTTAAGAAAAATACTAATATTGGCAGTTTCACCCTGAACTATATTCTGTGTATCTGTCATCATAGTAATTGTTGTGCCAGTAACATCAATTTCTATGTTGTTTGTGTTACCCAGTGCACTCGCAGTGACTAGAAGGGTACGATTATCATGGTTAATTTGCGTTGTTAAACGCGCTTGAGCTCGACCTGATACATCAGTAAGACCTGCTAATGCGGCACTCTTTTCTATTTTAATTGCTTGAATTTCACCATGGACACCTGAAAGGTTTGTTTCTTCTGTTTGACTACATGTCAAACTCCCTTTCTGACTCAAACAAGAAGAAAAATTAACCGCAACATTATCCACAGGATTATTATCTTCTGCATTAAGGAGGAATGCTGTGATAGTAATGCCTGTGCTATCACCGACAGAACCAAGTTCTGATTCGCTAGTTATCAAGTTAATGATAACATTTTCTATCGTTTCACCAGCAGGTGCTCCAATAAATGTTACTGTTTTTGTAGAAGAATTTAAAGGGTTATTCTCAAAGGCTACTGTTACCTGGAAATCACCAACTTCTGTTGACGTAAGTTCAGCTATAAAAACACCATTCTCATCTGTATTACCTTGTGCAGGATTAGCCACGACAGCCCCAGATATTTTCACTACCAAAGGTGTATCACTTATCGCTTGCCCGTCTTCATCTTTCGCCAGCACATTTAATTGAATAATACTACTCCCATTAGCCACTTGATTATCATTTAGAACAGTAACAATCAAATGTGGTGCTGGAAGAAAAGTGACTTTAACAGGAGAGCTTTGAACATCATTAACAGTCGCCATGACTTGGAAAGTTTCTGCCTGTAAACTGGTTATTTTGACAATATATTGACCAAAGGCATTTGTCTTACCTCCCATAATGTCGATATGATCCGAATCATCAATGAGAGATACGTTAACATCCTTAAGTGCGACACCTTGAGCATCACGTGGTGTGACGATTAAAGTGATAGCAGATTGACCATCGGCAGCTTGTTCATTATTGCTAACTTCTAAATACACCTCTCCAGGTTTCGTGTTTTCCCCTGCTTCTGCTAGAAAAGTAATAACCTGTTGACTTTCAAAAGAAGTATTCTCAACCATCATCCTGATGATAACATCCCCTGGTTCGCTGGATGTGATCTCAGTTGTAAATGAACCATTCAAATCAGTGATACCTTGAGAAGGATTACTTTTCGTCATTGAATTACTGGGAAAACGCACAAGAATAGGTAAATATGTAGCAGGACTACCATCTGGATTCCTGGCAATCATGTCAATTTGAATGGCATCCTGACCGTTAGCGATTTGTTCATCATCAATCACACTGATATTCAAACTAACATTCTCTGAGAGGCTATCCAAAAAATTAACACTTTGAAATGCTGTTTGCTCTCCAGCTATAGCAGTTATTGTGACAGTTTCAACCACAGAATTAGTGAGGAGAAAAGTGACAGTTCCACCTGCACTCGTAGTAGCAATCCCCTGATCAAAAATGGCTGTATTGGAGTCTGCACTCATAGAAACAGAAACATCTGACATGGGAATATTTGCTTCATCACGTGTAATCACTGTTAAAGTGATCAGATTAGTGCCATTCGCAATTTGTTTGAGCGGTGAAGCTAATAAAGTTAGACTATGAACAACAGAAACACTCTCCCCAGCTGGAGAACTACCGCCTGATAAAAGATTACTTGAGTCATCACTGCTGTCACAACCATTAAGTAAACTCAACATGAGAATTAACTTGAACAGATTACTGAAAAAACTTCTAAACATTATTATGATTCCTTTTATTTTATTTATCTTTTAAAATCTTTGGGGTAACAAAAATCAGGAGTTCAGATTTATCATCCTTATTTGACCTATGTTTAAATAACTCACCGATTATAGGCAAATATGACAAAAATGGTGTTCGATCTACCGAACGACTAATTGTTCGTTCATAAACCCCACCCAATACGACAGTTTCTCCATTATCAACTAGTACATTCGTATTTATCTCACGGTTATCTATACTGGTTTGACCATTAATTGTTGCACCAGGCGCATCTTTTGTCACAGTTAATTCTAGGCTAATGCGATTATCAGGTGTAATCTGTGGTGTGACATCAAGTTTCAGCACTGCACTTTTCCATTCGACAGTACCTGTCGTACCAACACCGCCAGGGGCTACATAAGCAATTTGCGTGCCTTGCATGATAGAAGCGGACTGTTGATTTCCAGTAATAAGCCGTGGACTAAAAATCACATAAACATTTACATCAATATATATCGATATTAATTTCAATTTTTATGTATATCTACCAATTTTCCCAATTGCTAATCCAGCAGCAAAAGTTGGACCACCCGCTGGTAAACTGACAAGAAAACCATCTGAATTTCCTCCAGTAATTCCTGTCGGTCCAGAAAAATCAGTATCACCTGGAAGTTTTCCACCAAATACAACACC
>DAOVTJ010000075.1 GCA_030633165.1 Thiomargarita sp.
GCATCACCGCCAGCATAAACCATTTTTTTAGAGGTTTGAGGTTTGTCTTTTTCTACAATGAGACAACCGTGTTTGTTTTTTTCTAGTCCTGGGGTATTATTAACTAATAGAGGATTTGGTGCATTGCCAAGAGAAAGTATTATGTTATCTAAGGGGATAATGAATTCTGATCCTTCAATAGGTATTGGTTTTGCGCGTCCAGAGTCATCTGGTGTGCCAAGTTCCATGCGAATACATTTTACACCTGTTACCCAGCCTTTCTCATTACCCAGAATTTCAATGGGATTTGTAAGCCAATGAAATTTTACACCTTCTTCAATAGCATGATGGTATTCTTCAACACGTGCGGTCATTTCTTTCTCACTACGCCGATAAATACTCATTCCTTCTTCGGCACCTACGCGAAGAGCAGATCGTATCGCATCCATCGCTGTGTTACCTGCACCAATGACTGCGACTCTTTTTCCAAGATATAAGGGCGTATCTGTTTCAGGAAATTTATAAGATTGCATTAAATTTATGCGTGTTAAAAATTCATTAGCAGAATAAACACCATTGAGATTTTCTCCTGGTATGCCTAAAAAACGGGGTAAACCTGCACCTGTCCCGATAAATGCGGCTGAATAGCCCATATCAAATAGATCATCAAGTTGAATTGTTTTCCCGACGACGACATTGCAGACGATTTCCACACCGATGTTTTTTAAGATATCAATTTCCCAATCTAAAATATCATTAGGTAATCTGAATTCAGGGATACCATATCGTAAAACACCACCAGGCGCATGTAAACCTTCGTAAATTGTCACTGGATAACCTAAACGGGCTAACTCTCCCGCGCAAACTAATCCTGCAGGACCGCCACCAATCACAGCAATACGGTGTTCACGTGTTATTTTTTTACAAGGCTCAGATTGAGAATGGCTACGTTCCCAATCTGCCACAAATCGTTCTAAATAACCAATACCAATGGGCTTGAATCGATCTGCCATGTGGCAAACTTTTTCACATTGGTCTTCTTGGGGGCAGACGCGACCACAAACAGCAGGTAATGGATTAGCAGAGCGTAAAATATCAACTGCTTTTTGCATATTACCTGTGGCTATTTCATGGATAAATTCAGGAATAGGAATATGGACAGGGCACCCCGCGACACAAATGGGATCTTGACAGCGTAAACACCGTTCTGCTTCAAAGGTGGCTTGTGCGACCGCATAACCTTGGTTCACTTCAAGAAAATCTGTTGCTCGAATCTTTGCATCACGTGCAAGCATTGGTGTTTTTTTAACTCGCTTAGTTGGCATATTTCATCACCTCTGCTGCCCGTTTTTCTTCATTAACATACATCTTATTTCGTTTAACCGCCTCATCAAAATCTACCAAAGCCGCATCAAACAGTGGACCATCAACACAAGCAAATTTAACTTCATCACCGACAGAAATACGACAACATCCACACATCCCTGTGCCATCAATCATTAATGGATCCATAGAAACTTGTGTGGGTATACCTGTAGCGGTTTTAGCAACTGCGCGCATCATAGGCATAGGACCAATCGCTATGACATGAGTAGGCTTATCTGGCGCATCTATCACTTGTTGAAGCCGCTCTGTGACGAATCCTTTGAATCCCATGGAACCATCATCAGTACATAATTCTAAGTGATCGCATACTTCACCGAGTTCATCAATCAAAAGCAATAAGTCTTTATTACGTGCCCCTAAGATAATCGTGGTACGATCTCCCCGTTCTTTAAGTTCGCGCATTAAACACCATAAGGCGGCTGATCCAAAACCACCGCCTACTCCAACAACGTGACCACCAGGGGGAATATGGGCGGGTTCACCAAGGGGACCTAGCACATCTAAAATGTTATCACCTTCATTGTGGGCACCTAAGAGGCGACTTGTTACACCGACTTCTTGAACCACAATAGTCACTATTCCTGATTTAGCATCAAAATTAGCAATGGTTAATGGAATACGTTCTCCCCCTTCGCGTACGCGAACAATGACAAATTGTCCAGGTTTCGCTGCTTTGGCTATCATGGGAGCCTCAAAACGAAACAGTTTGGTGATGGGTGTTAAGAGTCGTTTTTCAATGATTTTTGGCATAATTTTAAAGCTCCTCATGTTCGTGCATGGCTTTAATGCGTTTCCATCGTCTCTCAACTTCTGTTTCAAAGGATTTCAGAATGGCAGCATTTTTAGGATTAAGCAGATGTTTTGTTTTACCCATTCTTTTGAGCCAGCTTGTTACTGGAAGGCGTGTTCCCAAAATATCAGGATCATAAGTCAGTGTTGTTTTTCCTTTTTCTACTTCATATAAGGGGAAAAAGTGGCAATCTAATGCGGCTTGCATCACCGATTGCGCAACACTATCAGGGGTATGCCAGTGCAAGGGACAAAATGACATGATTTTGCCATAAACTAAGCCTTCTCGTTTAGCATACCATTGTGCTTTGGCAACTTTACGCATCAAATCTTCTGAAAATCCTTCGCTGGCTGTAAAAACATAAGGTAGGTGACAAGCAGCAAAAATTTGAGCGGTGTCTTTGTGGTGGAAACTTTTCTCAACAGTACCCGTACTATGACCCAATGGTGTGGAATCGGAAAGTTGACCACCAGTATTCATACAACCCTGATTATCATATTCGATAATTATCATACGGTGATTACGATTAGCCGCTCCAATAGCATCGCCCATACCGAAATCCATACCACCATCTCCAGTGATCATTAGAAAGGTAATATCGTTTGATTCGGCTAATTCACCGCGACGCACTTTTTCATGGTACATTTCAACTAATCCTGATAGAGTAGTCGCCCCATTTTGTGAGTCGTTTTGAATATATGTAATTCTATGAGCTGTTTTTGGATAATCGGTTGTCACAACCATGCCGCAACCTGATTGAAATAAAATGACCAATTCGCCTTCTAAAACACTGAAGATCTGACGTAGCATTGAAAAAATACCGCATCCTGGACAGGCGCCATGACCAGGGGCGATTCGGTTTGTCACATCTGCTATTGCCCATAAAGGGGCGAGTTCTACTTTTAAATTTCCTGATTTTCCTGTGATTGTAGCCATGGACGCCACTTTAGCATCAATCACAGGTAAGCCTTTGGGCGGTTTGTAATCCGCTTCACCTTTATAGCAACCATAATAATCAAACGGTATAGCGTCACGACTGTTTTGTGCTAGTTCAAAAAAGGCTTCAACATCTGCCTCATTAAATTCTTTGCCATAAATGCGACTTAATACGACCGTTTTATTATTAGGGTCTTGTTGTAAAGCAGCGCGTATTTCAAGTGATATGTTGCCACCTTCTGCACGATCTCCCACAACAATCGTTTTGACATTTTTGAGTGTTGTTATAAAATCCTCAATAGGAAAGGGTCTAATCACATTTGGAGAGATTACGCCAACTTTAAGCCCTTTGTCGCGATATTGATCAACAACATCTTTTGCCGTTTCTGCAGCGGTGTTAAGAAGAATCACGGCATATTCGGCATCATCCATGCGATAAGCATCTAAAATCGGATAAGCACGTCCTGTGAGTTTTTCAAATTCGTTTAAAACTTCAAAAATCACTCCACGTGCTGTTGCCATTGCCATGAAATGTTGTTTATTAGTATTAAACGTTTTCGACCCAAAAGTGACAGGATTATTAGGATCAAGTGCTGTTATAGCAGCTTTTGGCTCTCCTAAAAAGGACTGAATACCTTCGTCAAAAACGTGAAGGCGATGTTTTTGTTCATGGGTAAAATATTCGTCATAACAAACAATAACGGGTAAGCGGATATCAGTATGTTCACCAATTTTAACGGCTGCAAGGTTTAAATCATAAACGGCTTGTGGGTTTCTCGCCAATAAAATGATCCATCCGCTATTTAAAGCAGTGTCAAGATGTTTGCCAGAGGTGACAAGATTTTGCACTATAGGAATACGAGTATTGGATTGTTCAGCGAGTATTTCAGGCATGGTGCCTAAATTAAAGACACGTCCACCGCCTAAAGAGGCACCATAGCACATAGCGGCTTGTTCACCGATAAAATAAGGTTTAATATCTTGTGAAGCAAGAGCAGCCGCTTCTTTTCCATTAAGAAATTCTGTATGTTCAATCATTTTAGACGCCTCATTCCTAATTTATCTGCCATTCCTGGCTCTTCACTTTTTCGTCTCAATGCGCCTGTTGAACAACTTTCTACACAGCGGAGACAAGCCTTACAGTATTGATAATCTATACCTTGTAAATAAATTTGATTATTTTTGCCATGCGCCCAAACAAAACAAAAATCAGGGCAAACCATCTCACATATTCCACAATGAACACATTTTTCAATATTAAGAATGGGTAACCATTGTATGCGTATTGTACTGAGATCATTTTCGATAGTATTCCCTGTACAGGGAAAAGTGCCACCAATTGGGGCGGTTTCGTAACCAAAAGTGGGTTTTGGTTTACTTATTGGTAAATTTCCCTTTCCTTTTCCAATGTTGGATAAGATTTCAAATTCTTGGGCACCGCGTTGAAAAGCGTTCTTATTTGGGGCGATGGATTGGAGAGTAGAAAAGTCTAAAAAAGGAAGAGCTGCTGTTATTGTGCCTAAAAGGACAGCATCTAAACTTGTTTTTTCTTTGAGAGCAATGCGTTGTGCATCAATTTGAATAAGTTTGGTGGTACTTGGTAAATGAGATAGGTTGGCAGGTAATTTGTCAGAACCGTTATAAATGAGTATACCATCCGCTTTCATTCCTGCGAGGGTTGCAGGATTTTTGAGTAAGGCACTGTGAAAGACAACAATAACATCAGGTGATTCAATAGGGGCAGTTGATCTAATGTTTTTTTCAGAAAAACGAATAAATGAGCGCATTGCTGCGCCTTTTTTTTTGTGACCGTAAGATGAAAACTGTACGCTATTAAGCCCTAAATGTAACACCGCTGTTTTTGCTAATATCTGAGCAGCGGTGTCAGCACCAAGCCCAGCAATAGATTCAAACCTGATCCCGAATTTTTTTTTATGGTCAGGTAATATGGTTTTATCATTCATGCAATCTCCTTTATCCCAACAAAAAATCCTATGGCATAAGTCTTGAGATAAGCCACAGTAATAGTCTAAAGACTACTATACTGCTTAATAGAATTACTATCAACTAATGTTTCTCTCCTCCAAGCTTTTCCACAATACGGTCCGCTACTCGAAAAGCATTAGCATAAATCGTCCAAGTATAAGGCACACTCCCGCCTGTTGGCATAAAACTGCCATCGGTGACATATAAATTATCGACTTCATGCGCCTGGCAATCGACATTTAAAACAGATGTTTCAGGATTATGACCAAAACGGCAGGTGCCAGCGACTAAATTAGTGGGTGGTGCGCCAGAAGTGAAGGAAATAACATCCTCTGCTCCCATTTGCCGTAATACTTCTGCTCCCTGTGCCGCGAGATGCCAACCCACTTGTAGATTTCGTAAATGAAATCCTATACGAATACGCGCAACTGCTAATCCCCATTTATCTTTTATTTCAGGATCAAGCGTGATATGACAATTAGAATTAGGCAGCCAATCGCAAAAGGCTTCAATTTTGATATAAGTGCCTTCAGTAAATTGTGCTTTAAGCTTATCTTTTAATGCTTTACCCCAAATGAGTCCATTTGTTCCTTGGAGTTGTCGGCTTGCTCTAGCGACTGGATTAGGGTGACTATGAACAAAATCTATTATGCCTCCTTTTTGGCGAGGACCAAAGCTTGGATCATCAATAATATACCAATCTTGTAATGTTCGATTAATGAATGGACCAAAATTACGTATTTTATCTTTATCAAATTTAGCATAAGATAAATGCACAGAACCTGCACCACCGCCTGCAAAAAGTAAGTTTTGTCCAACAAGTCCACTCCCATTGCCTAAGCCGTTCTTATGGCATGGTCCAGTAGATCGTAATAATAAGCGAGCAGTTTCTATCGCTTGACAAGCCACGACATAGATTGTGGCTTCAACACGTTTTTGTTTTCCATTTTGTTCATAATATTCCACGGCGATAACTTTTCCACTTTGATCATTGACAAGGCGACTGACCATTGTATTGGGACGTATTTCGCAACGTCCTGTTGCTACTGCCCGTGTCAATAGTGCTGCCCTAGAACTGCCTTTTGCACCGCTAGCACACCCATAACTGCCACAATATCCGTTATAAGTACATCCATTTCTGCCCAAAGAGGGGTAAGGTAAAATAGCGCGCGGTGTTGGAATCGCATGTAATCCCATTTTCTCACACGTTTCATCTATATATGTTGCAATGGGATGTTCTAGTATCGGTGGATAAGGAAAATCAGGAGATCGTGGTTCTGCATAAGGATGTGTGATGACTTTACCTGAAATTCCGACTTCATGTTCAACTTTATGATAATAAGGTTCAAGATCATCATAAGAAATTGGCCAATCGACAACATTTGCGCCTTCAATTGGTCCAAATGTTGATAATAATCTAAAATCTACGGGTTTCAAGCGGTGAAAAAAGCCACTCATAAAATTGCTAGAACCTCCAACACAATTACCATTCCAAAAATTCCAGCTAGAATTATAAGTAGAATGACGAGTCCAGCCACCCTTATCATTTTCTACTTCGACAACATGGGGTTCATCACGTAAATTAGGGGTAAAAACAGTCCGAAGACAACAAGCTAACTCATCTTTGAAAAAATCTTTTTCTGTAAACCAAGGTCCTTTTTCAAGAACAAGCACAGAATAACCCGCTTTTGCCAGTGTTAAAGCGACAGGACCACCACCGGCACCGCTACCTACAATACAAACATCAAAACTCATAGCAAGTGATACCTCTTATTTATTGGCGGTCTTGGAAAACCCGCTTGATGTTCAAGCCATTTCCAACCGATTTCTTTTGGATTGCCGCCATAAATCGGATCAGTTAATAAGGCTTCTAAAATATATTGAAGCATTTTGCGAATCCACCGTTTACCATTCGTTCCCATTTCAAAACGACGCAAAAGTTGCTCTCGTTCTTTGTGTGATAAATCGAGAAAAGGCTTACCTGCTGTATATTTCCCGATTTTATCAAGATAAATGATGCCTTTTTCAATAAATTCACGTTCAAGTGGGTCATTTGTTAATACAAAATGTAAATAACCTGTCGCGTTAATTTCCTTAGCACCTGGGGAATCTACATCTGAAGGAAATAAATGGGTTTGTACAGCAGCTAAAGTTTCCCAGTGTAACGGGCTTGAAGCCAATGGCATAGATATCGCAGCCATTGTGCTACTTGTTAAAATCAAAAAATTTCGTCTATTCATGTATGCTTAATATCCGTATAATCACTAATATTAATATCTGTTGTTATTAAGTCTGATATATCGAATTCACT
The DNA here is from genome assembly GCA_030633165.1 of Thiomargarita sp. GTDB lineage: Bacteria > Pseudomonadota > Gammaproteobacteria > Beggiatoales > Beggiatoaceae > DAOVZS01. The sequence continues at coordinate 7,389 of DAOVTJ010000075.1, forward strand.
GACTGATTTTTTGCCACAGATACGCACAAAATCGGCGATTTCTTCACGATAAACTTTAAAAAGATTGGCTAACATGGCTGCAGATTTTTCAATATCAAAGACTGCTCTAAGTTTCTCATCTTGGGTGGCAATGCCAATAGGACATGTCCCTTTATGACACACGCGATATTGTTGACAACCAATACCTATCATGGCAACGGTTGATAATCCAATGGCATCTGCACCTAAGGCTAATGCTTTGACAATATCGGCACTACTTCTAAAACCACCTGTGACTAATAAACTAATGTTTTCGCCCCCATTTTCATGCAAAAATTTGCGGGTGCGATAGATTGAATAAGGGGCAGGAATACAGACGTGATCTTTAATATGTGTGGGTGCTGCACCAGTGGCACCGCCACGATTGTCAATCGTAATAAAATCAGGTTTGAGTGCTAAAGCTACTTTGAGATCATCTTCAATATGAGAGGCAGCTAGTTTTAAGCCGATAGGGACACCCTCTGTTTGTTCTCTTAATTCTTCAATTCGTCTTTGCCAATCTGATAGAGATTTAATATCTTGATGATTGGCTGGACTAATGATTGTTTGATGTGGTTTTACGCCTCTAACTTTTGCAATTTCTTCGGTCACTTTATCTGCTAACAAATGCCCTCCAAGCCCAGCTTTCGCTGCTTGACCTATTTTTATTTCAATTGCATCAGCTTGTGCCATAATCTCGGGTGTTGCACCAAAACGACCCGTGGAATATTGAAAAATATACTTATAAGCTGCTGCTCTCTCTTCTGGTAACATGCCACCTTCACCGCTACAATTTAGGGTTTTTACTTTTGCAGCGCCCATTGCTAAAGCAATTTTGGCTTCTTTTGATAGTGAACCAAAGGACATGCTTGAGACATAAAAAGGTAATTGGAGAGTCAGTGGTTTTTTAGCCGTTTTGCCAATTGTGGTTTTAAATTCAATTTCAATCTCATTTTTGTCATAAGGTTTTTTGGCGAGTTGGGCAGGTAATATTTGAATATTATTCAATAAATTAGGCTGTTTAGGGGTTCGCATGGATGAAATTGGAGAGTGTCCTGTCACGGCTTTTTGATAAATGATAGGCATATCTGTTTCAATCTCATCGCGGGGACGTTCAAGATCTGCTAAATAACGCGCTTGTTTACGAATAATTTTCTTAAATTGTTCTTTTCCAACGCCACATACGGGACAAAGCCATTCATCTGGAATATCTTCAAAAGGTGTTCCAGGCTTTATACCACCATCAATATCGCCTTTGTTTTCATCATATACCCAGTCACAGACGTTACAAACATAAATTTCTTGTCCTTGAGTTTCAAGGGGTTCTGGTTTGATTTCTATATTTTCCCATTGCTGATTGATAGAATCTTTTAATCTAGCACTGCTAGCCAGGCGTAAAATCAGCAGTATCAATAAAAAGCTAAATCCAGCCGCAAATAAGAAACTTAATCCTTTGTAAAGCAAAATTTCATTCATGATTATGACCTTTTACTAAATATTGTTTTAAATGCTAAAGCTTGAGTGGGACAAGCTGATATACAAGAACCACAACTAATGCAAGGGGTTTGAGTTAGCCCATAAATGCCTTTTTTATTGTAAGCAAAGGATTTAACATCTATGCCCATGGGACAGACTGTTGAACATTCACCGATACCCCGACAGTCTGAATTAGCTTGAATTCTGGCTTGTGAAAGTGAAAATTTACCAAATAATTTCATCATTTGCGCTAAAGGGCAACCATAACGACACCAAATTCTGGTTCCTAATAGAGGATAGGCACCTACTCCAATTATTGCTCCAAACATAAAATCAATGGCAAATACTTGAAAATTGTATAAAGCTGTTATTAAACTTTCTGAGATAAATATTTGCCACATATCCAAAAATAGGAGTAATCCATAAGCTAAGACAAATATTAAAATGAGAAATTGTAGCCATTCTAATTTTATCGCCATTTTACTGCGTGGCGTATAATTTCTTACCCATTGTTGTCCCCATGTTGTCGAACCAACAGCTTCTGCAAGATTACCACAGGCACAAAACCATGAACAATATCTTTTGCCAACTAACCAGGCAAGTATTGGAACAATAAAAAAGATATAAATCAATCCACCCACAGAGGTAAAGCCATTATATATGTAAATATAGGCATCTTTATTAACCGCATGGTAGCTATCATTAAAAAACTCTCTTCCTTCTTGAAAATAAGGCAAAATGAATGGGATTAAATAAAATAAGAGTAATTGACTGAAAAAAATGGAGAGAAATTTAGCCCGTTGATATGTGGAAATGGGTTTTACGACACCTGCTCTATAAGGGTTGATGCCACGAATGATAACGCGTAATGAAAAGTAACAAACAATGGCGGTATAAACGGTGGCATACCAAAATGAGGTACTTTTACCAAAAAAGTAAAAAGTATTTTTGACTTCTTCAAGGGGAACAAATAATGTAGGGAATTTGTAAACGAGATATAAAATAATGACTATTGGAAAGAATAGCCATAAAAATATTATCTCTTTATCACTTCGTGTGGGTATTTTGGACATTTTATTACGCCTGTATTTCGTTTTAGAAGTATTTAGGGAGATATTAAAACCTTGAAAACACCCTGTTGTTGGGCGCGTTCAAAGGCTTGTAATGCTTTATCAAGCGGAAAGCAATCATCAATAAGCATTTGAGGCTTGATTAATTTTTTTTCCAGTAAGCGTAAAGCAGGTGCAAATGCGCCACAACGTGATCCCAGTAATGTAATTTCATCCACGACAAGTGTTGAAAAATTGATTAACATTTCGCCTTTATAGGTACTTTTTAAAATGATTGTACCACGTGGACGCACCGCTTTACGTGCAATTTTAAAGCCTTCTTGTGAGCCTGTTGCTTCAATAACAATATCAAACGTGTGTGTTTGGATACTCTTTTCATCAAATGATGCAATTTTATTTTTGGCAAGTAATTGCCGCTGTTTTTCATAACGGGCGATAACTTGCAGGTGACATCCTGTTAGAACGATAGTTTGAGCAATTAATTGCCCTAAACGCCCAGCTCCCACGATTAAAACGTGATCAGTTGGGTTAATTTTGATTTGTGCTTGAATTTCTAAGGCGGCTGCTAAAGGTTCTGTGAAAACAGCAGTTTCATTTGGAATAGTGGCGGGCACTGGGAGAAGATTTTTTAAGGGTAAGCATAAATATTCTGCAAATGCGCCATGCCTATTGTGAATACCTAACACCGTGCGGTGTTTACAATGACTCGGTATTTTTCTCAAACAAGTTTCACATTTGCCACAAGTAACATTAATTTCTCCTACAACGCGTTCACCGATGCGTTCTGGTGCTTCAACAATTTTACCGACAAATTCATGTCCTAAAATACCTGTGTAGGGATAATATCCTTTTACTAATTCTAAATCTGTGGCACAAATTCCAGCAAGTTCAACACGCACAAGGGCTTCACCGTGAAGGGGTTTAGGAATCGGCAGATCTGTTCTATATTGTAATTGCTTATTTTCTAGCCAAAGTGCTTGCATAATTTAATCTCATTTGGTAAATGTATTCCCATTTTCAAAAATACCTCAAGAATGGTGGGCAAGCGGAGAGATATCTCATCTTTTCAAAGCATACGATGCCCGCTTACCCACCCTACAATTAAATTTCAAAATGGCATTGTAGGGTGGGCA
>DAOVTJ010000087.1 GCA_030633165.1 Thiomargarita sp.
AATCTTGACTTAAATTTATAGCACGACAAAATACTTGCCCCCATTCCATGTTTACCGTTTTAGTCAAGCCAAATAAACCACCGCTAATAATACTGTTTAAAGAGTGCCCTATACCCAATTCTCCATCGCCCTGGGTGACAGTAATAAACCAGCTACGCCCAAGAAGCGCGGCTTCATTGAGAGATTTTTTAAGGTGTTTTGCAATTAGAAACGCTGATTTGAGGATACTTTTATCTAAATCGCGTGCAAGAGCATGTTCTTGACTGTCTTGACTTAATGAAGTTAGGAGGATAAATGCACCAATTGAGCCGTATTGATTCGTAATAGTACTCAATTGTTGTTTTAATTGGGATTCTGTGAAATCTGAAAGGGAAACTCGATAGATATTTGCAGGTAAGGCGGAACGCTCGGCAATAATGGATGGAAAATTAAGAATAACGACTTTTTTCCAACCAAGTTCGACAAGTTTTTTGGCTAAAACCATTGTTGTCGGCGTTCCATCATCAGTCAGCAAACAGAGCTCGGGTGCACTCAATTCCAAACAATCTGGAGTAGGTAAATATTTGAGTTTTACCCGAGTTAATTGAATATTATGTTCTGGGAGAGGCGGTAAATCATCTATTTTTTTTTTTCAGCCCTGCCCATATATTCAACAATTTCTGCTAAAGTCCGTAGTTCTGCCAATTCATCAGGATCAACTGGCGGTAAATCTGGGAATTTTTCTTGCATTGCACCAAGAATTTCTACCCGTTTGATAGAATCAATCCCTAAATCAGCCTCCATATCCATTTCAACTTCTAGCATATCTGCTGGATAACCCGTTTTTTCACTGACAATCTCTAACATAGATGCTGTCAAAGGACCCAAGTCGAGTGTTGGGGTTGCAACAGGTGCAGCTTGCACAGGTGGTGCAGCTTGCACAGGTGGCGCGGCTTGCACAGGTGGTGCAGCTTGCACAGGTGGTGCAGCTTGTACAGGTGGTGCAGCTTGCACAGGTGGTGCGGCTTGTACAGGTGGTGCAGCTTGTACAGGTGGTGCGGCTTGTACAGGTGGTGCAGCTTGTACAGGTGGTGCAACGGTTGGAGCAGGTTCCTGGGATAATAGGGGCACATCACCTGGGACCATTTGCAATACGCTATTTACTTGAGTTTTCAAGTATTGTTCATGGACGCGTTGCATTTGAGCTTGATGTTCGTGAAAGTACTTCATACCACGCTCAAAACTTTCTAACATGGCTGGTGTACTTGTGCCACTACTGAGTAAAGCATATTGTTGTTGTATCAGCTGGAAAAAACTTTGGGAATATTCTCCCATATTTTTTAAGTATTGCTGATGAACAATATGCTCGCTTTCACCTTGAAGAGTAGGTGTTTGTTGGCCTTTTTCAAATGATTGTGTCATAGTTTGACTTTCGTTAGTAGTGATATTGGCTTGATGCCCGTCTTGTAAAGCGTTTTCAAACGCCTTCCTTGTTTTATCGCTGACATAGTTAGCGCCACTTAAAGTGACTTGCAAGGATTTCTTTCTCGGTTTTTCGGTCTTTTCTATCCGTTGATAGGGATCAAAATTGTGTAAAGGTAAACCAGCAACACGTAATTTAATAATAGCTTCGCGTAATTGTTGCTCACTATCTTTTTTTCTACTCGCATTCAATGCGACAGCAACATGAGGTTTATCCTCAAGAATATTCGTCACAAGAGCAGTTAAAATATTGCGAGGTCCAAATTCAATAAAGAAATAGCCGCCTGCCGCGTACAGATTTTCAATTTTATGTTTAAATCCAACAGGTTTCAATATATGTGAGGCGAGCATATTCCGAATATCGCTCGGATTTTCTGGATAAGCAACACCAGTGATATTAGAATATACAGGTATTTTTGGACTATTAAAAGTAACAGTATCTAAGGCTTGAGCAAACGGTTTATGGGCATGTTTGACAAGTGGCGTATGAAATGCTGCAGATACGGGTAATAATACAGTGGTATAGTTTTGTTTATCAAATACTTCTTGTATTATCTTTATATCCGCTGTGGGTCCACCCAAAACAACCTGTATATCAGAATTCCAATTTGCAACAGTAATAGTTGGATATTGTTCAATAATATTTTGAACTTCATCAATTTCCCCAATAACCGCCAACATAGCTCCAGCATCGAAATCTGGATCTGTGGGTGACGCCATTGCTTGCCCTCTAGCTTGGACAAGAAATAGATAATCATCATCAGTAAAAACATCAGCAGCTCTTAGTGCAGTAAGCTCCCCAAAACTATGTCCAGCGACAAAATTAGGCTTAAATCCAGCTTGTAGCATTATTTTGTATAGTCCAAGACTAAAGGCACCAATTGCGGGTTGGGCATTTTCTGTATCTTGTAAAGCAGCAACTTGTGCTTTCTGTTGCGTTGTATCAAAAACAGGTGGCGGAAATACAATATTTGAAATTTGGGGCAAGCCTTCTTTATCTAACACTTTATCCATATCAGCGTAGGCTTGGCGAATTGTAGGAAAATTGAGGGCTAATTCTTGTCCCATTTCCAAATATTGCGAGCCTTGCCCTGAAAATAGAGCGACTACTTTTCCCTTGGTGTCAAATCCTGTTTTACGGTAATGGATGCCTTTGGGATGTTCAAAAAATTCTGCATTAGGCTTTTTTCTCAAGAAATCAATCGTATTCTGTAAGAATATACATGCTTCCTCAAGCGAATTGACAATAAAGCCCACTCTTGCATTTGTTATAGGAATTTCTAAAGATTTAGAAGATTCAATCAATTGTGCTAAATGTTGCTTTCCTGTATCTGATTGCAATAAAGTTAATTCGTTTGCACAAAGTTCTAATAATTGCGTTGCACTTGGTGCTAAAAGTAAGACAGAATGTGGGGTATTATGTAAGCGATAAGTACTCTTCTGTTCACTTTCATATTCTTCTAAAGCAACATGAAAATTAGTACCTCCAAAGCCAAAAGCACTAACACCCCCTCGTCTTGGAATATCACCTTTAGCACGAAGCCAAGGACGAGTTTTTGTATTGATATAAAAGGGGGAATCTTCAATCCCAAATTTAGGATTGGGTGTTGTGACATTAATTGTTGGGGGTAATATTTTATGATGGAGTGCTAAAGCAACTTTTATCATACCCGCAGCACCTGCTGTGGCTTTGGTATGACCAATTTGTGATTTAACGCTACCCAACGCAATATGTTGTTTTAATTTGTTATTTTCGCTAAAGGTTGTTTTTAACGCGGAAAATTCTGCCGCATCGCCAGCCTTCGTACCTGTACCATGCGCTTCAATAAGACCAACTGTTGAGTGTGCAAATCCTGCACTCTCATAAGCACGACTCAAAGCCTTACATTGCCCTGCTGCGCGAGGCGCGTAAATACTTTTATATTTTCCATCACTAGAAGTACCCATCCCCTTGATGACAGCATAAATACGATCTCCATCTCGTTCAGCATCTTCAAGACGTTTAAGTACCATCATGCCAATGCCTTCACCGATCATCATCCCATCAGACTCAGTATCAAAAGTTCTCACTTTCTCTTTATGAGAAAAAGCAGGAGTTTTGCTAAATGACATGTACATAAATGGAGAATTATCTGCATCAACACCGCCAGTGATCATCATATCACTACGATATTCTGTCAATTCGCTTAATGCCATTCGGAATGCTGCTAATGAGCTAGCACAGGCGGCATCAATCACACAATTTGTACCACCCAAGTCTAAACGATTTGCAATTCGTCCAGAAATAACATTACCCAAAAGTCCTGGAAAAGAATTTTCTTCCCATGGGACATAACCCAATTTTATCTTTTCAATAATTTTTTGAGTGTCTTTATCACTGATACCACTACTTTTTAAAACCCGTTCCCATAAAGGATACTCTAAACGCGTTGTTAATGGTTTGACCAGTTTTTGACCACCACCGACACCTAAAATGACACCTGTTGTCTCCTTTAAGCGATTTTCTACGCCATAACCAGCATCTAACATGGCTTGCTTAGCAACAAGGAGTGATAACAATTGGGCAACATCTGTTACCTCTAAAATATTTGGTGGTAATCCCCAATCCATAGGATGAAAATCAATATCTGGTATAAAACCACCACGCTTACAATAAGTTTTATCAGGGACTGTGGGATCAGGATCATAATAATCATCAATATTCCAACGCGAGGGCGGAACATCAGTGATAGAATCAATTTTATTAAGAATATTTTCCCAATATTCGAGCATATTTTTGGCTTGGGGGAAAATTCCCGCCATACCGATGATTGCTACTGGAATTTGTTGCTGTCTGGATTTCATTTTTTGTGCAATATGTTTAAAATAGGATAACGCTATTTACGTGATAGTCATCTTTAGACTATTTTTTATTATAATGTATCTTATTAATAAATATCAAGATATTGATTTTATGAGAATAATCAATAACTTACTTAAAAGTTAAAATAAATAACAAGCTAGCTGCAAGCACAACTGAAGGACCAGTGGGCGTATCCCAATGCCAAGACATATATAATCCCAAAGCAACTGCAATGCAACCGATAAGACTTGCGAATATTGCCATTTGTTCTGGGGTGTGAGCAAAACGACGTGCTGTAGCAGCAGGAATGATTAATAGGGATGTTATTAACAATATACCAATAATCTTCATAGCAATAGCAATAACTAGGGCGACAATCAACATAAAAGCTAAACGTATCCAAGTGACAGGTATCCCTTCAACTTGCGCCAATTCTTCATGAATCGTAATTGATAATAAAGATTGCCATATAAATCCAAGGGATAATAAAATCAGTCCTCCCCCCCCATAAATCCAATATAAATCAGATTGGGTTACTGCTAATAAGTCACCAAATAAATAGGCATCTAAGCTGATGCGTAAACCTTCACTTTGTAAAAATGCAAGGGTAACTAATCCCAAAGATAAGGCACTATGCGCCAAAATACCTAATAAAGTATCAGTCGCTAGACGGTTTTGTGCTTGTAATATGACTAATAATAAAGCAAGCCCAATACAAACAGCCAAGGTAGCTTGTATTACAAGCGTGTTAAGCGTTAAATCCAGTGTAAATTTTAAATCAATCCAAAATCCTAGAGCAATGCCTAATAATGCGGAATGTGCCAGTGTCTCACCAAAATAAGCCATCCGTCTCCACACAATAAAACAACCTAATGGTCCAACAACTAAAGCAATACCAAAACCACCCATTAACGCTCGCCACAAAAAATCATCCATTTTTGATATCCTTGTTATGGTGATGAGTGTAAATGGCTAAATCTTGTGCTGCTCTTGCACCAAATAATTTTAAATAGGCAGGATGTTGAGTCACCGTTTCAGGATGTCCAGAGCAACATATCCCTTGATTCAAGCAAATGACATAATCCGTTGCTGACATGACTAAATGTAAATCATGGGATACCATCAAAATGCCACATCCCCGCTGTTTTCGGATCTGGGCAATGAGTTCATATAATTCATATTGTCCTGTGATATCAACACCTTGTATCGGTTCATCCAAGACCAATAAATCAGGGGAACGTAATAATGCACGTGCTAATAATACGCGTTGCATTTCGCCACCAGAAATGTTCTGTATTGGACGTTTTAAAACATTTGCAGCACCGACTTCTTCTAACATTTGTTGGAGAATGGCATTTTTTTTTGCATTACCTAAGTTGAGAAATCGTGCCACTGTCAGTGGTAAGACAGGATTAATACTTAAACGTTGTGGCATGTATCCAATACGTATGCCATTTTGTCGAAAAACATGACCTGTTTGTGGCTTTAATAAACCTAATACGACTCGTACTAACGTAGATTTACCTGCTCCATTAGGTCCAATTAATGTAATAATTTCGCCCCGTTCTACGGTGAGGGAGACATTTTGTAATGCAATATGTTGTTGAAATTGTACATTGACATCATGGACTTGTACTAATAGAGATTTAGTCGAAGGCATGTTATTCCTAATTTATTTTTGTTTTCAGTATAACATACATAGGCTGGTGAAAATTATGCTTGATAACTCCCACTGCCCTTTTTTTTAATCCGTTCATTCAATGCAGCACTATCACGCTTGTACAAAAAAAGATTCAGAAATAAATCAATATTTTTAGCAAACTTATCAGCCCCCATACGGCGAGCATCTAAAGCGCCATATACTGCATGAAGTAAATTCGGCAAATCTTGTCGAACTAAAGTATGAACTTCTGTTGTACTATCTCCTTCTTCTGAAAACATATAGCCTGCCAGTTGTGCATAACGAAACTGATAATTGGAAAATAGTTTTTTCTGTTGGGCAGGAGATAAACATTTCCAAAGTATTGGGGCTAAACTGGGATGAAATCTGATATAAGATACTTTGAAATTAGGCAAATGTTCGATTTTAATCAAACCTGCACTTTCTAAAGCAAGACGTAAGGCTTGCCATTGTTTTTTATCAATTTTCGGTTGGGAAAGTAAATCAGGCTCAAAAGCGCCACCTTGAAATACCCCAAAAAAAGGTAAAAGATGCAAAGTTTCAATTGTCAAACTTATTTTTATCTTGGGTAACCAATAGAATAAACCTTCTCTCTCCAATTCTATTGTAAAGCCTTCTAAAGAAGTTATTAATGTTGCCCACAATGGATTATCTGATAATTGTGCTAGCCATGTTTCTAAAGATTTTGCTAATTCTGTTAATGGGCGTTGTTTTTTCAATGGAATCGCTACAATATTCATTGACAAGGGGTGAAAATTTACTTGTTTAAATAATTTTAATAAATTTTCCCGTTCAACCTGTTGTGCAGGCGGCAATTTTAATAAATGTTTGAAATATCCTATCGCATCATTTTCAAGCAAACCAGATAAAGATAAGCTATGTTCATTATTTTCAGGTTCATCGCTTGTCAACAATATGCGACAGTTTTTAGATAATTGTTTTGCTGTTTCTAACAATTCTTGTCGTAATGTTGGCGGTACTGTTTCCATGTTATCAAATATCAACAAAGTGGGTATTTGTTGCAAAATTTCAGCTACATCTGTGATATTTTCTAACTCTTTCTCAAATTTCTTGGATAAGGCTCGAAGCGCAAAACCAACAACATCCACACCAAAAAATGTGGCATAATCAATATAACAGATTTTATTAAATAAACCTGTTCGAGATAACCATTGTGCCGCCTCAAGGGCTAAATAGGTTTTACCCTGTCCCTCAACACCAGTGATGGTGAAACTGCGTCTATCCTCTTGTATAAAAGCCTTTTCAATTTGCCATAATTCTCGACTACGCCCAAAAAAATTAGGGGGGCTATCTCCTACTTTGGCAATTAATGGCTGAGTCACTAAACTACGACGAATAGTAATATCATGGCATAAATAAGTCGTTTGCGGATCATATAGGCATTCCCAGGGTAAAGATAATATTGCAGACTGATGGGTATTGATAATCAATAATTTATTTTTTTCTTGATTTTGAAAATTACGAAAAAGCTGAAGAGTTTTACTATCTGAAAAAACAGATTTAAAGAGCTGTTTTCCATCTATTTCCACTTTAGGTAATTTAAAATGTATCACGTCAAGATGACGTCCCTTAAAATGTACAATAAGTTGCTTGTCTGTGGGAAATTCCAGTTTCAGTTCTATTTCGTTTTTCATCTGTTAATATTCTCTTATATTTGGGATAACTTTTTATTATAAACTTAAAAATGAATAATGACAAACTTATCTCTTTGACAGAGCATGGGGGGATTATCCATCTTAATACGCTTACTTCACTCACTGATGCACAAGCCGAAATTTTGGGACTGTGTCCAGGGGAAAAGCTTTATTTGAATGGTCTCCGTTGTCTTAGTGAAACTCAAGCAGCAGCACTTTCAAAGTTTCGAGGTACAGTACTCTCATTAAGTGGGATCACAGATGTACAAGTCAAGGATTTAGCAAAGTTTGGGGGAGAAAGGCTTGATCTTAGTGCACTTAGGGATGTTCAAATTGAGGAGTTGGTGACATTTGAAGGCAATATACTTTCCCTTGGACTACAAACATTAACTGATAGTCAAGCCCAATCTTTAGGACAATTTCAGGGAGAGCAGCTTTATCTTAACGCTTTAACATCTCTTAGTGATATTCAGGCTGCTTGTTTTGGAAATTGGTTACTCTCCTTGAATGCTCTCTCTTGTATTAGTGATGCCCAAGCAGAAAGTTTTGCAAAAATTAAGGGGCAAATATTTCTTAATGGTCTGACTTCTATGAGTGCAATACAAGCTAATCTTTTGAGACAATCTAAAGCAATGTGTATCAGCCTTAACGCCATGACAGTTTTAAGTGATATCCAAGCTGATGCTTTTGCAAAATTTGAGGGGCATAAAATTTATCTCAATGGTTTGACATCTTTGAGTGATGTCCAAGCTAAAAGTTTGGGAGAATTTAGGGGAAAAATTGTTTCCCCAACTTGGATCATTGAAAAGATTGAAAGAGCAAAACAGAAAGATAAAAATGATAAAGTCCTATATTTTTTTCAAAAAGGAAATACGTTTTATAAGGTAAAAAATTATGAAGAGGCGATCAAGAGCTATGATGAAGTATTCAGTCTTAATCCAAAATATGTTGAAGCTTTGAGTAAAAAAGGTTTTGCTCTTTTAAAATTAGGACAATATAGAAATGCGCTTAGTTGTTTTGATAAGGTTTTAAAACTGCAACAAAATCATTTGTCTAGTTTGAGTGGGAAAGGTTTTGCTCTTTTTAAATTAGAAGATTATAAAAAGGCTATTACAGCGTATGATAAAGTCTTAGAAATTAATCCAAATTTGATCCATCCTTGGAATGGCAAAGCCTATGCTCTTTATTATTTAGGGAAAGTTGATGAGGCTCTTGAAACTTTTGATCAAGGTTTGGAACATGAACCAAGTAATAAAAAGTTATTGCTGAATAAAGAAGAAATTCTTGCTGAAATAAAAAACGTATAATATTTTCTTTCAATTATGAACACTATAAATAAGAATATTTTATCGTTATCATAACTTGAAAAATAGTATGTGAATTAAATTATTGAATTTAAACAAGAATAATGTTTTTAAGTTATTTTTGAAGACTTTAAAATGAAAAACAATATATTCTGTTCTTGACATTTGGGATTTAAATGGAGTATTTTAATCTCAGCCTGGATGGCGTAAAGAATTAATAGGGCACTTCTCATTTAATATGTAAGCGTGTCAAATCAAATAAAGTGAATTTAAATTAATTATGGTTATAAACAAGTTATTTGTCAATAAACAAATTTGCCAAAATATTGGTAAAGCTGTTGTATTACCAATAATATCCGCAAGTTTTATTTTAAGCGGTTGTGGTGGTAATACCACAAAGACAATAGAAGTTCAAGAACAAGTCTCACAAAAAGTAACAACAGAAGTAACAACGCAAAAGACTTTGTTGCTAGAAAGAGATCAGGAACTTACTGAACTTCGCTCTCAGATGGAAGAGATACAAGTAGAACGTGATTCAGCAGTGGCAGAGATTCGTGCAGAACTTAATATTGCCCAAGAAGAAAATGCTGTTTTGTCAATTCAAGAAAATATTACCACAATTACCACTGTAAGCACAGGTGATAACACAAGTATTCCTCCAAATGCTAAAGCGGGTGAATGCTATGCACGGGTATTGACTCCACCAGAATATAACAATGTAACAGAAGAAGTTGTTGTACAAGAAGCTTCTACTCGTACAGAAATTATTCCTGCTATATATGGTTGGGAAGAAAAAGAAGTCCTCATAAAGGAAGCAGGCGAACGGATTGAGATTATTCCTGCAACTTATGGCTGGACTGAAGAAGAAGTAATGGTCAGAGAACCAGGTGAACGGATTGAGGTTGTTCCTGCAACTTATGATTGGGTTGAGAAAGAAATAATGGTCAAGGAGGCAGGTGAACGGATTGAGGTTATTCCTGCAACGTATGACTGGGTTGAAGAACAAATTTTGGTACAAGATGCTGTTACTAGAATGAGAACTGTGCCTGCTGTTTACGAAACTAGGAGAGAGCAGATTTTGGAAAAACAGGCTCATAGCGTGTGGAAAAAAGGCACAGGCTTGATTAGCCAAGTAACCAAGCTTAACGAGGAAACTGGAGAGATTATGTGTTTGATAGAAGTGCCTGCCACATATAGAACAGTTACC
>DAOVTJ010000223.1 GCA_030633165.1 Thiomargarita sp.
ATTAACATTTGTAATTTCCCAAGTCATATTTTTGCTATTTTCTGTAATTTTTATTGGATTAGCCCCATCACCCTATCCAAAGCTTGTTTCAATTCTGTTGCACTTTTTACTTGAATCATCGGTTTATCCACTAAAGCATCATCAATCACTTGAGCTAATTTTGGAGGAATCGAATTTTTTCTTTGGCGAATGGGTATAGGCTCACTTTGCAAAACAGTTTGCCACATATCTTGCTCTTTGTGAAAAATTCTTGGATACGCCCCAGTTAGCATATAATATAAAGAAGCTGCCATCGCCCAAACATCAACTTCTGGTTTTACATACTTGAAATTAATCACCTGTTGTTGAGATTGAAAATAAGGCGTACCAGCGATTGTTCCTGTCCGCGTTTGACCACTGAGTCCAGCTATTTCAAAAGATTTAGCCAGTCCAAAATTACCCACTTTAGCAATGGGAAAAGTACTGTTACCCGATAAAAAAATATTAGCGGGTTTTAAATTTCGATGAATTAATCCACCACCTTTGATCATTGTTCCATCTTGAAGTTTGATATCAGGAATTATCGCATTGTGTGCATATTCCAAGCCAGTCAAGGCTTGTCGTATGATATGACAAGCGAGTTCAACAGATAATGTACCCCCATGTTGCTTCATTAAGTCTTCAACATTACCAAGCTCACAATATTCTAATCTAAAAAAGAATAATCCATTTGAACTGCCAGAATGCTTCAATTGAACAATATTCTTATGGCACAATGTTTTACTATTCTCAATTTCTCGTAAAACATTTTCTGTGACATATTCATTGGCTGCGATTTGCGGTATGATGACTTTAAAGACCACTTTTTCTCCAGTTTCAGTATGCTGAAGCAAAAATACCGTTTCACCGAGTTGTTTTAGGATAATATAGCTTGGGATGATGAAGAGTTCATTTGTGCCTGCTTTAGCCAGCAAGCCTTTCAAGATTTGGGCGGGTTGTATCTTTTGGATAATGGGAGTATCAATTTCCACTCGAAAAATGGTGTTTGAGAGTTTGAGTTCATCTCCATTTTTCAATTCATATTCTGGAAGAGATAACTTAGTCCCTTCTCGTGCGGTCTGATTCTTATCACGCTGACCAATTTTTTGGTTATTGACATAAGTGCCATTTCGACTACCAAAGTCGCGCACTCGAATATCAGGAGGATTGATATCTAAAAGACAATGATGTCTAGAAATCAGTTTATCATTAGGTACGATGATACCGCAATATTTACCACGACCCACAATACAAGTCGTATATTCCTTGAATATATATCTTTTTCCAGCAAGTTTGCCTTGGATAACTTTTAAGGTAATAGACATAACAAATCCCTGTCAGCCTTAAAGAAAACTGACAGGTTTTTAATTTTATCCTTCGATTTGATAATAATCCATCAAAATTTGCGCCACTTCTGGACGAGAAAATTCTGGAGGAGGAGCTTCACCTTTCGCTAACATCGCACGTACTTTTGTACCTGAAAGAAGAATAAAATCTTCTTTTGTATGATCAGGCACGTCACGCATCATAACTACTTTATTCAATTTTTTGGAATAGGCAGTATGATCAGCACGGAAAATTTTAATCTCAAGTGCACCTTCTGGCACATCATTATCAAAAATTTCTTGTGCCTCAAATTTACCATAGTAATCACCGACACCAGCATGGTCACGACCAATAATAAAATGGGTACATCCTGTATTTTGACGGAAGGTAGCATGTAAGACGGCTTCACGTGGTCCTGCATAAAGCATGTCAAATCCGTAACCTGTGATCATGACTGTGTTAGCTGGGAAATAAATATCCACCATTTTACGGATAGCAGCATCACGTACTGGGGCAGGAATATCACCTGGTTTCAATTTTCCGAGCAGCATGTGAATCAGAATACCATCCGTATTCAGTTCCTTTTGAGCCATTCTACACAATTCTTCATGGGCACGATGCATGGGGTTACGTGTTTGAAACGCAACAACTGTATTCCAGCCATGTTCTTTAATTTCATTGCGAATTTCAACAGCCGTGCGGAATGTATCGGGGAAATCTTGTTGAAAATAGCTAAAACTCAGGACTTGAATGGGACCTGAAATCACATATTTACCATGAGAATTAAAGGTTGCGACACCAGGATGTTCTGAGTCTAAGGTACCATATACCTTTTTTGCAATAAAGTTACCTTGTTCTTCTGTGATTTCTTCAATAGCCTCAATGTCTTGAATCGCTAACACTGGATTGCCTTCTACATTCGGATCACGTAATGCGATACGCTTAGCATCTTTAATAGCCGAAATGTCATCAGTACGATTGAAAACAGGTACAGGCCAAAATTGACCACTCGTCAATTGCATTTTATCAGCAACACTTGTTGCGTTGGCAATATCCATATAACCAGTTAAAGGGTTAAAATAACCAGCACCAAGCATAACTGCATTAGCTGCAGCTGCTGAATTGATTAGCAAAGATGGCAAACCTTCCGCTTCTTTATTGAGTTCATGGTGTTTTGTTTCATCATAAACAAATAATGGATTTAAGGTATCAGAGCCGAGTGGCTTTATCATTAAGTTTCTCCAATTAAATATTCAACAGTAAATAAATAGTATATATGACAAGTTATGGTATTAACAAGCATTGATTAAGTGATTTAGCTAAATTGTTTAACAAAGTAAAGTAATTATCTGCGCCTAATGGATCTAATATACCCCGTCGGGCTGTCGTATTTTCAATAAGGCTATCGACTAAGCTGGAGTCAAATTGAGGTTCCGTAAAAACACAACGCACATTTTGCCTTTTCAAACGTTCACGTAATTCATATACATGTTTAACACTGGGGCGTGTTTCTGGGGTAAGGCTAATAACACCTACTGCGTTCAGCCCATAACGATGTTCAAAATATTGATAAGCATCATGAAAAACAATATAAGGTATATTCTTGATAGGTGCCAATTGCTCTTTTAAACTTTGATCAAGTTGCTCAAGTCTTTTTATGAGACGAGTAGCATTAGCTTTATAGCGAGCAGCATTATTGACATCTGTTTGACTTAGATCTTGAGCAATAGCTTGTACAATTTTTATTGCATTGATAGGATCAAGCCAAATATGCGGATCAATTTCATGGTCATGATGATGTGTTTCTCCAGATTTTAATAAGCTTAAATCTGGCAAATCAATTAAACGCAATAAAGGTTGATTGAGTGTCAAGAGTGTTTTTTCTAAGAATGTCTCTACAGTGGGACCCACCCATACAATTAAACTAGCAGCATGTAATTGTCTT
Source organism: Thiomargarita sp. (assembly GCA_030633165.1). Lineage (GTDB taxonomy): Bacteria > Pseudomonadota > Gammaproteobacteria > Beggiatoales > Beggiatoaceae > DAOVZS01. The sequence goes on from DAOVTJ010000223.1 coordinate 3,290, forward strand.
ACTTGTGAAGGGCGTAAAGTGTAATGATGTGGAGATTCTCCCCCTTTTAATAATAAAAGAGGTGTCCCTACGCCATCCATAACACCGCTAACCAAGGCATGAATCGGTTTAATTGTGACCACAACTTGTGCCTGTTGTGTTTTTTCGACACAAGCGATTAAACTTAAAAATATACCTATTAAGAGAAGATGTTTCAATATTTTTCCTTCTAATGATTTAAAAGCTAGTTAAAAGATCAATATGATTCAACACAAATAAGGGTGTGCTAAAAGGATTAACCACAGGTACGAGGTTTAAATCTACAGTATATTGCGTCAAATAATTAAAAATCGGATCACAAGGGGTGGTAACACAGACGACATATTCTTTTTGGACATATAGAACGATAGGCAAATGTAATTCCCCTGTAGATTCATCATAGCTTGGATATTGGGGCTCATTTGGAAAGGTGAAAATATCTTGAAATTTAGTGGTATGCAACTTACTGTCTGTGACAGCAATACTAAATTTTGTGTTATCAAAATCACGGACCATTTCTGTATCCAAAATAACAGTCTCATTCATTTTAATAATAGGGAGACTAAGAATCGCTTGAGATCGCACATCATCAATATAAACGGGTTTTGCAACAGCACTATAAAGTATCGAAGCCAGAGCA
>DAOVTJ010000244.1 GCA_030633165.1 Thiomargarita sp.
AAATTCTGAAAAATGAAATCGCTTTATTTGATAGGGATCACCCTGATTCCTGGCGTTGGCGATGTTACCGGAAAAAAACTGATTTCATATTGTAGAGGGGTTGAAGAGGTTTTTAAAACGAAAAAGGCCGATCTGCTTAGAATTCCTGGTATCACATTGGATACTGTGAATGCAATCTTAAAACAGGATTGGTTATTGTATCAGTGATCATAAGGGAAAATAAGATAGCGACGCTTAAAGGCATAAGAAAAAACAACAAAATTATCAAAACAAGATTATCAACAGGTGCAAAAACCTCTTTTTCCTCAATTTCTGCTACTAAACACCAATTCAATTCTTGAATAATATCAGAAGCCCCAATAACCGTTTGACCACGATAATTTACATAAGCATTTTTTTTATTGGATAAGCTAAAATATCTGACGGCATTAGGAGCATTTACTTTTATCTTCAAGGAAGTATCATCGGAAAATGCAGGGGTTATCATATAACCTGCTTGATTGATCAAGTAGATTTCCCCCGTTTCTCCTAAACCAGTGTTATCTCTTGTGATTTTATATAATGTCTCTTTAATATCTATATCAACAATAACAAGCCCAGAAAATATCCCATGATGCAAAATTGGTGCAGATATACTGATAATGTGCTGTCCAGTCAAGTTAGAAATATATATATCTTTAATATATATATCCTCTTTGCCATACTTGAAAAATTCTTTATGACTTATTAGTTTATGATGACTAGACGCAAGTACTTTCTCTTTTGTATCCCAAATGCTAATTCGGGAAATATCTTCATCAATTTTTATAATCTCTTTTATTTTGTGAGTCAGTATATTGTGATAATCAGTTGATTTTTTCTCAATTAAAATATTTTCAGTTGCCAGTATTTTCACAATATTTTGGTAATCAATAAGAAGCATATCAATATTGCGCCCCCTGGAATGTACTACATTTTCTAAATGATTGTAAATCTCATTTTTTAGCATGTTTTTGGATACAAAGCTGCTAATAGCGATACTGGTGACACCTGTTATTAAAATAACGAGTAATACAATGCTGAAAATTTTGGTTTTTATTCTCATAATTTTATTTTTGTCGCCAAAGATTTGCTCTAACACATCTTAAAATTTCATAAGGATATACACCACCAAGAGTCTCAAAAACTGGTTTTAAAGTGTGTAACTCTTCGGTGGGACGTTCTAACAATTTATCTTCAATATTGTGTATTTCTTCTTCTTTTAATTGAATGACTTGACGTAATTCCAATTTACCCTGTTCAATCACTTGAGAAAGATGTTCATAAATGGTTGAAGCTTTAAGCTCACGTAATTCTGCTATCTGCTCAGGACTCAAGCCATCATTAAAAGCATCAAATGTGACACCTGCAGAATTAGAAATCACCGTATTCTCATTAATATTTGCGGTGGGGGTAGGCGTATCACTATATTTTAACGCATATTCATCCAAAACATCAATAAAAATTTGACCATAATGTTCTAATTTACTGCTCCCGACACCTGATAATTGTGCAAAAGATGCTAAACTTTGGGGACGTTGTTGTACCATTTCTTCTAAGGTGCTATCATGAAAAATGACAAAAGAAGGGACATTTTGCGCATTTGCCAATTCAAGACGTTTAGTCTGTAAGCTTTCCCAAAGACTTTGTTCAGTATCCGTAAAGGAAGTTCTTGAACTACGGCTATATTTTTTCTCTTTTCTTTGGCGTGGCTTTATATCTTTGCGTAAATCAATACGTTGCTCCCCCCTGAGTAAGGGACGAGAATATTCAGTCAAGTGCAAACTGCTATACGCTTCTACATCAACCTTAGCAAAGCCCCTAGCAACTAATTGCCGAAAAACTGAACGCCATTCATCTTGGCGCAACTCTTTACCAATACCATAAGTACTCACATGTTCATGCCTAAATTTCTTTATACGATCATTAGTTTTACCTAATAAAACATCAATCAAATACTGAACACCGAAGCGTTGTCCAGTACGATAAATACAAGATAATGCTTTTTGTGCGACTTCGGTTCCATCATAAGTTGCTACAGGCTCTATACACGTATCACAATTACCACAAGGATTGGGAAAATATTCATCAAAATAGTTTAATAAAGCTTGACGACGACAGCTTGTCATTTCACAATAAGCCAGCATTGCCTCTAATTTATGCCGTTCTATCCGTTTATGCTGTGCATCAGCCTCAGACTCATCCATTAAACGACGCAACATGACAACATCTTGTAAACCATACGCCATCCACGCATTTGCAGGTAATCCATCGCGTCCTGCACGTCCTGTTTCTTGATAATATGCCTCCAAACTTTTGGGTAAATCTAAATGGGCAACAAAACGAACATTGGGTTTATCGATCCCCATACCAAATGCAATAGTTGCCACAATAATTATACTTTCTTCGCGTAAAAAGCGTATCTGATGCTCTTTTCGTATCTCATTATGTAAGCCAGCATGATAAGGTAAAGCAGTTAAACCTTGATAACTTAACCAAGTGGCAATTTTTTCTACCTTTTTTCGTGATAAACAATACACAATCCCAGAATCGTTTTGATGCCCTTCATCTTTGAGAAAGGACAATAATTGGCGTTGGGGATCATTTTTTTGCACCACGCGATAGCGAATATTAGGACGATCAAAACCAGCGATAAATTTTTTCGCCTGCTCTAAACCTAAATGAGTAATAATATCTCGTTGCGTTGGACCATCAGCGGTAGCGGTGAGTGCAATACGTGGAATACCAGAAAAACGTTGGTGTAGAATAGATAATTCGACATATTCTCGACGAAAATCATGCCCCCATTGTGAAACACAATGGGCTTCATCTATGGCAAATAAAGCGATGTCGGCAGTATTTAGAAAATTTAAAAAGCGTGGAGTCATCAATCTTTCAGGGGCAACATAAAGTAAATCCAATTCACCTTGGCGTAGTTGTCTTGAAGTTATACGAGCTTGCTCTGGTGTTAAACTAGAATTAAGACAAGCGGCACGAATGCCAAATTGTTGTAAAGCGGTGACTTGATCTTGCATTAATGCAATTAATGGTGAAATTATTATTGCTACACCATGACGTATTAGGGCGGGTATTTGATAACATAGTGATTTACCACCGCCAGTGGGCATTAATACTAAGGCATTACCATCCATTAAAACATGGTTGATGATATTTTCTTGCTCACCGCGAAAGTGTTGATAGCCAAATATGTTGCGTAGTATCTCTTGGGGGGTCATTTTTTATGCAATCTCCAAAGTAAATATATAGTATTTATATTATGAGTAAAAAGCATAACAGTCAACGCTGGCTCAATG
>DAOVTJ010000234.1 GCA_030633165.1 Thiomargarita sp.
ACAATTCAACTTGTCTTACATAATAAGTCTTTTATTTAGAATTTCAAGCTCTTATTTCTAAATCGAATTGCTTATAAAATTTCTATATTTACAATTCAACTTGTCTTACATAATAAGTCTTTTATTCAGAATTTCAAGCTCTTATTTCTAAATCGAACTGCTTATAAAATTTCTATATTTACAATTCAACTTGTCTTACATAATAAGTCTTTTATTCAAAATTTCAAGCTCTCTTGTTAAGTTATCTCGTTTTAACAATGTCGCTTGACTTACATAATATGTCCATTTTTGAAAATTTCAAGCTTTTTTATTTCTCTTTATATATATAATTGTCATTTCCTTTCTCATGATACAAAATTTTTTGTATCAGATTATATTTATATATATATATGATTGCTCATGCTCTTACAATAGTAAAACAAAATATTACAGATGCTGCACGACAATTTGACCGTTCTCCAAATAGCATACAATTATTGGCTGTCACTAAAACTCGTCCCATTGCGGATATCCGTATTGCTTTTGAAAATGGTCAAACTCGTTTTGGTGAAAATTATTTACAAGAGGCAATCCCTAAAATCAAGGCATTATGTGATTATCCATTAGAATGGCATTTTATAGGTCCTTTGCAAAGTAACAAAACCAAATTAGTTGCCGAATATTTTGATTGGATTCAATCTTTAGATAAATTAAAACATGCTCAACGTTTAAATAAACAACGACCTGTTCACTTAGCGCCTTTAAATGTTTGTATTCAAGTGAATATAAGTAATGAAACTCAAAAATCAGGGGTCATGTTAAGTGAGCTACCTACTTTAGTAGAAGCGGTTAAGGCAATGCCACGCCTACATTTGCGTGGTTTGATGACGTTACCTGCTAAAAGGGTTGATTTTAATCAACAACGTATTCATTTTCGGGCTATGTATAATGCTTATCAATCATTGCATTCAAGTTTTGATACTTTATCTATGGGGATGACTAATGATATGAGGGCTGCAATTGCGGAGGGAGCGACGATGGTACGTGTGGGAACTGGAATTTTTGGTGAACGTGTTAAATAAGTTTATATTCAAAAACATGCCTGGGAGAATAACCCAGGCTAAGCGATGCCTTTTTAATTTTTATTCACCTGAGTAATATTTAGCAATATCTGCTTCACTCACTCGTATTAAAGCTTCTTTTGGTAAAATAGATAGTAATTTCCAAGCTAATTCTAGGGTTTCAATAATACTACGTTCAGTATTTTCGCCTTGACCAATAAATTCTTTTTCAAATCCCTCAGCAAATTTTAGGTAACAACGATCACGTTCTGATAGATCTTCTGCTCCAATAATCGACGCTAAGTTACGTGCTTCTAATGCACGTGTGTAAGCAGCATAAATTTGATTAGCAACACGTCCATGTTCTTCACGTGTATGCTCTTTGCCAATACCATCTTTCATTAAACGTGATAATGATGGTGGAACATTGACTGGGGGGTAAATGCCTTTGTTGTGCAATTCTCGACTCAGTACAATTTGACCTTCGGTGATATAGCCTGTTAAATCTGGAATAGGGTGCGTGATATCATCACTTGGCATGCTGACAACTGGGACCATGGTAATAGAACCATGCCTATTTTTGATACGCCCAGCACGTTCATAGATTTCTGCTAAATCAGAATATAAATAACCAGGATAACCTTTACGAGCTGGTACATCCCCTTTAGCAGTCGCCACTTCACGTAGGGCTTCGGCATAATTAGTCATATCTGTAATAACAACTAATACATGAAGATCTAAGTCATAAGCCAGATATTCTGCTGCTGTCAAAGCGGTGCGGGGCAAAATCAATCGCTCCATTGGTGGTTCATCTGCATGATTAATAAACATGACCACATTATTAAGTACACCGCTGCTTTCAAATTCTTCCTCAAAAAAACGGGCATCAGCATAAGAGACTCCCATTGCGGCAAATACGACAGCAAATTGGGATTCTTGTCCTGGTAATTTGGCTTGACGAACAATTTGCGCGGCAAGACGATTATGTGGTAAACCTGAACTAGAAAAAATGGGTAATTTTTGTCCACGTACTAATGAATTTAAACCATCTATAGTAGAAATACCTGTTTGAATAAATTCACTTGGATAAGCACGTGCTGCGGGATTAACAGAGGAACCATTAACATTACGCTTTAAGCTAGAAATTAATGGAGGTCGTCCATCACGTGCTTGTCCAATACCATTAAATACTCGCCCTAATAAATCAGGAGAGAGTGGTAATTCAAAGGGTTCTTCTAAAAAACGTACCCAAGTTTTTTCTATATCAAGATCATTTGTGCCTTCAAAAACTTGTACAAGTACACTCTCTTTAGTCGTTTCTATTACTTGTCCATTACGTTTATGTCCACTATGATCACGTACTAATACGCGATCACCTAAAGCGACATTAGGCACTCCACGTAAAAATAATAAGGTATCACGCACTGCTGATGCCATGCGATATTCTTTTTCTTTCACGGTTTAAAATCGGAAGCCAAGTTTTAAGCCATATTGTGGGATTTCACCAAAAGAAATTTCTCCATTAATAATTAATAGGGGAAAAGGTGAAATTTGTAGTCCTGCCAAGACTCGATAGCCTGTTTCTTGGATATCATTTAAAATAACTTCGGGGGTTTGTTCACTTCCATTCATCCTGGTAACAGAAATACCTGCATACGGTGTCAATATCAGAAAACCTTTGCTGATCAGTATATCAAGTGATTGTGTATCTAATGTTAGTTCATCAACACCTTGAAGACTACTATAACTTACTCTGGCAGTGATAGCAGGCATGATTGGACCACCTTCAAGAATGCCATATTTGAGTTCAACACCCCATAACTGAATATTACTATCAGGTACGCTAACATACATTGCCCCAATATCTATATTAAATGGCAGACCTTTTTGAATATGTATACGTGGTACACCAACATAAGCTGAAGCAGATTCACCGCCAAGAAATTTATGCCAATAGCCCTCTTGATCACTAATGTCAGTGACTACTGCTTCAACAGAAACATCAAAGCCTGTAATACCTAAAGTTTCAGCAGGTGCCATTGGATTAAACAGTAATGCGGTTCCAATTTCTTTAATAAATTCATTAAATTCGTCTTGGATAATACCAGTAGTTAAGTCAATGTCTTTTGCATAACTGAAACTGGTTACTAATAATGCCATTATCATTATTAAAATTCTTTTCATTAGTTTTCCTCTTTATATATATAAATGGTATAAATCTATTTTTGTAAAAATATTGGTAAAGGTGTTAATGTCCCTTCCAACAGCCATCCATTTTCGGCTGCATATATATTAAGTGCATTAATTCTCGCATCATTCAAGGGATGAGTTGAAAAATATTCTGAAATTTTAAATGAGGTCTTTTGTAGGTGTTTAAAAAATTCTAGACTTCCACCACCATGTCCATAATACTTAATAACTCGAGATAATCCATAAAGATCAGCTGTTTTTTCTTGTTGTCTACTATAGTTGAGATTGTTCATTGTCAATGTCATAGGAATAATATTTGGTACACC